>JBBIUM010000001.1:0-1180 GCA_037440245.1 Candidatus Yanofskyibacteriota bacterium
AAATTATATTATGGCTCGCAGGTTTTTTGTTCCTAAGTTTATAACCATAGAGGATAAATTATTAGGTTTAATTACTTTTAAACAACTTTTTGCTCTTTTTGGCGCTTTCTTAATAAGTTTTTTTTCCTTTAAAATTGGTGGTTTTTCAATAGGGATAATAATTGGATTGCTCTCTTGGTCAATAGCTCTTCTTTTCTTTTTTGTCTATATTAATGGTAAACCTTTCTATAAAAATTTTCCTTTAATAGTCAGAGCTTTTTTTAGAGAAAGAAAATGGATATGGAAAAAGATTATGAAAGTATCCTATAAAGAAATTCCTTTGTTAATAGATTTTGATTTTAACAAATTAAATATTCCTAAACCAGAAATAAAACCAAGAGAGATTGTTAATAACAACTTAATCTTAGAAATTAATTATCCAGGAATTGATCCTAAATTTAAAGAAAAAATAGTTGTTTCTTTAGAAGAACCTTTTTCTAAACAAGCAGAGTTAATAAACAAAATATATCATTATCATCAACATTCTTTTAATCCAAATAATCCTTATAGACTTTTTCCTTATATTAAATTCTTTAAAACAGAAGAAGAATGAATTTACCTACTTATAATCTAATAAAAGTCAAAGATGTTAAAGATAGTTGTTACATTATGGAAGACGGTAGTCTCCGGGCAGTTTTAGCTGTTTCTGGTATAAATTTAAATCTTCTTTCAGAAAAAGAACAGGATATAATTATCTCGAGATTTAAATCTTTCTTAGATGGTCTTGATTTCCAGGTTCAAATTTTTATAGTTTCAAGATTAGAAAATTTAAACAATTATCTCAAAATACTTCATGTTAAACTAGAAACCGAAGAAGATTTTTTAATTAGATTGCAACTCGAAGAATATATTAAATTTTTAGAAGAATATTTAAGAACTCATAAAATAATGAAAAAATTCTTTTTTGTCGTTGTTCCTTATGATAACATTTCTGCTCAAGGCCCAAGATTACTGAAAGGTAGCAAAAAAGAAGAAGAAGCTTATCAAATAAAATTAGAACAATTAGAAATTAGAGTTGCTTATGTTTCTCAACTTCTTTCAGAAATGAATTTAACAAGCGCTAGATTAAACAACAATGAATTGATTGAGCTTTTGTTTGAATCTTACAATCCTTCTCTTTCGTGGGGAGTTATCCCTAAGC
>JBBIUM010000001.1:1190-2381 GCA_037440245.1 Candidatus Yanofskyibacteriota bacterium
TTATTGAAAAATTAAGTGAAGAAATATAAAAATGATAAATCTACCTAAATTTTTTTTAAACAAATCAAAAAAAACTCAAAAGGTTAAAATACCTTCAGTAGTTCCAGCGTTAGGATTTGAAAAAATCAAGGAGCTTATTGCTCCTCCAGGAGCTATTTTTGAATTAGATTACTTTCAAATAGGAAGCACTTATGGAAAAACCTTTTTTATTTTGGAATATCCCTCTTTTCTTTTTTCTGGTTGGTTAGAAAAAATAATTACTCTAGATGAAACTTTTAATATTTCTCTTTACTTTTATCCTTTGGAAACCACAGTTGCTTTATCTCAACTTAAGAGTCAATTAAAAAAAATAGGTGCCCAAATAGAAGAAATAAGAAGCAGAACCTTTGTAAGATCACCTGAACTCGAAACTGCTTATCGAAATATAGAAAATTTAAGAGATCTTTTAGTTCAAGCTGAAGAAAAAATGGTACAAGTTGGAGTTTATATTACTATCTTAGGTGAAAGCAAAAAGGATATTGAATCGAAAGCCATAAATATGATGAAAATTCTTGAAAGCTCTCTAATTACCGCTAAACCTATAATTTTTCTACAAAAAGATGCTTTTTTAACAAATATACCTTTGGCTAACGATAGTTTGAAAAACAATTATTACTTAAATTCATCCACCGCTGCTTCTTTTTTCCCTTTTATCTCTTTTGATCTTTCAGATGAAGAAGGAATTTTATTTGGTATTAATCTTCAAAATGCTAGTTTCGTTATTTTAGATAGATTTAGCTATGATAATCCTCATATGACTATTTTAGCTAGATCGGGCTCAGGAAAATCTTTTACCGCTAAAATAGAAATTATGAGAAATCTTATGATGGGCAACGAGATCATTGTTCTTGATCCTGAAAATGAGTATAAAAGTATAGCAGAAATTTATGACGGCTCTTTTATAGATATTTCTCTAAAATCTCAGAATAAATTTAACCCCTTTGATTTACCTTTCGTTTTAGAAACAGAAAATTCAACAGATATTTATAAAGAACATGTAGCTGATATGATTCAACTTTGTCAATTATTAATAGGAGAAAAATTATCTTCTGAAAAAATAGCTATTCTTGACCAAGCCATAAATCAAACTTATCTTTCTTTTAATATTCTTCCCGAATATGATTCTAATAAAATAAAAGAATTTCCTACTTT
>JBBIUM010000001.1:2417-3302 GCA_037440245.1 Candidatus Yanofskyibacteriota bacterium
ACTGGAGGAGACGAAATTGCAGCCAAATTCTATCCCTATACCCAAGGTAACTTTAGTGGTTTTGTTAATATGCCTACTTCTGTTGAGCTAGAAAAAAAATTAACTGTTTTTGGTTTAAAAGATTTACCTGAAATTTTAAGACCAATAGGAATGTTTATTGTTTTAAATTACGTTTTTAATAAAATAAGAAGAGAAATCAAAAGAAGAGTTGTTATTATTGACGAGTCTTGGTGGATTATGAAACAAGAATTTGGTGCCGAGTTTTTGCTTAATTCAATTAAAAGAGGAAGGAAATATGGTTTGGCTTTAACCACCATTACTCAAGATTCAGAAGATTTCTTGAAATCACCCTATGGCAAACCTATTATTACCAATTCGGCCCTAATCTTTCTGATGAAACAATCCGCGGCTACTATTGATATCTGTGAACAAATATTTAGTCTTTCTACTGGAGAAAAAGAATTCCTTTTAAAAGCTGAAAGAGGAAATGGTCTTCTTATTGCTGGTAATAAAAGGGTTCCACTTTATGTTTTAGCTTCTTATGCAGAACAACAAATAATTGAAAGCAGACCAGATCAAATTTTGGCTTTAAAAAAGGCCAAAGAGGAATTAAACAAATGAAAAAAATTTTACTACTTTTTTTGTTTTTTGGTTTATTTATCTTTAATGATAATTTAGCTTTGGCAAAAAATGAAATTTTTTGGACATATAAAAAGGTTCCTGGTGGTATAATGATAGGTGTAGAAATTTTTGATAACCAATCAAAAAAACGTCAAGAACCAAATGTTTTTGTATACTCTTGGGAATCATTTTCTTTAAATTTGAAGTACAAAAGTTACACCAATGTTGTTTTTCTTCCTATTAGAAATTTAATGCCTCAAAATA
>JBBIUM010000002.1:0-2270 GCA_037440245.1 Candidatus Yanofskyibacteriota bacterium
TCCCGTAATCAATAAAATTGATTTACCGAATGCGCGTATTGAAGAAGTAGAAAATGAATTAGCGGCGTTAACTCAAGTGAAAAAAGAAGATATTATAAAAATTTCTGCAAAAAATAATATTAATATTGAAAAATTGCTGATTGAAATTATTAAAAGAACTCCGCCACCAACAATAAAAAAGAAACCACAGCTTCAAGCTCTAATTTTTGATTCTTTTTATGATAAATTCAAAGGTGTTATTGCTTATGTTAGAGTTTTTGAAGGAACGCTAAAAATTAATGAGAAAATAAAATTTTTAGGCACAAAAGCCGTTGGAGAAGTTCTAGAACTTGGATATTTAAAGCCGGAATTAAAACCGGAAAAAGAAATAAAAAGCGGAGAAATTGGCTATCTCGCCACTGGCATTAAAGATTTATCAAAAATAAAAATAGGAGATACTATCACCCATCTTAACGAATCAGCAGAACCTTTAGCCGGCTATGAAGAACCGAAACCCGTTGTTTTCGCGAGTTTTTATCCTATTAATGCTGATGAATTTGAATTATTGCGTCAATCGCTTTTTAAAATTAAACTCAGTGATGCTTCACTTTACTTTGAGCCAGAAACTTCAGAAGCGCTGGGTAGAGGTTTTAGATGCGGTTTCTTGGGGTTGCTTCACTTAGATATTATTCAAGAACGTTTAAAACGCGAGTTTGGTTTAAATCTAATAATTACAACACCTTCCGTGCGTTATAAAATTAAATTGCAGCAATCCAACGAAGAGATATTAATACATTCTGCCTCAGAATTACCTAAAAATGAAAAATACGAAATCTACGAACCCTGGATTAAGCTGGAAATACTGTGCCCGCCGGAATATTTAAGCAATATAATTAAGTTAGTAGAAAATTATCGAGGAAAATTAAAAGAAACACTCTCAATCACAGAACACCTCCTCATTTTAAAATATGAAATACCTTTAGCTGAAATTATAGTTGACTTTTATGATAAATTAAAGAATGCCACATCTGGTTTTGCTTCAATGAATTATGAAATTTTAGAATACAGAAAGGGAAATTTATTTAAATTAGATATTTTAATAGCAGGGAAAATAATTGAACCATTTGCTAGAATCTTGCCAGAGAATAAATTATATTCCGAAAGCAAAAAATTGGTGCTAAAATTAAAAGAAATAATGCCGCCCCAGTTATTTCCAGTAGCCATTCAAGCAATGACAAAAAATAGGATAATTGCGCGCGAAACAAAAAAAGCCTTAAAAAAAGATGTAACTGGCTATCTTTATGGCGGCGACAGAACTAGAAAGATGAAACTGTGGGAAAAACAGAAAGAAGGCAAGAAAAAATTAAAAGAATTAGGCAAAGGTAAAGTTAATATTCCTCCAAAAGTATTTTTTGAAATGCTAAAACGTTAATAAAATTAACTTATTACACATAATTTTTTAAATTCTATCTTACTTATGAAATCAAAAAAGATAGTCAAAATATTTTGGTTTATAACGTCAATAATTGTAATTCTTGGAATGCTATTCTTTTTATTAATTCCTTTACTATGAGATTATGAAAATTATAACCGCTCAACTTAAAACCAAACTAATAAATTAGAATTTTATTCTGTATTATTCGTTTTTAATCGTGAATTTACAAAAAAATTTTGAAAATTTCGGCGTTATGAAAAAAAAGGAGTTTAAAATTATCTTAATAATTTTAATCATAATTATTGCTTTTTCATCCTATCCAATTACAAAAGAAATTTTAAAGAACATTGAAATTAAAAATGAAATTGCCAATATAGAAAACCAAATTAATGATTTAAAAAGTCAAAATGAAAATTTAAAATTAGAAATAGAAAATTTACAAAATAAAAATATTTTAGAATTAGAAGCAAAAGCAAAATTAAATTTAAAAAAATCAGGAGAAGAAGTTATGTTCATTCCTCAAGAAACCACTCAAGAAAATAATAAAGATACCGATATCGCGTCTAAAAAAGAAAGGAATGATCGAGATTTTTTTGGAAAAAATTGAAATTTTGGGAATATTGGAAATAATTAAATTTTAATATTTCTACACCATTTCTACTTTTACGCGGATATAGTTTAGTGGCAAAACACGACCTTCCCAAGGTTGAGATACGGGTTCGATTCCCGTTATCCGCTCCACAACAAAACAAGACAGCTTTCTGAGAGTTAATTCGTGGGCGGCGCTGTGCGCCGCCCACCAAATACTCGGCGAAAAATCCGAAAGTGAAATCTTGGAGTATATTTACGACTTCGC
>JBBIUM010000003.1:0-2091 GCA_037440245.1 Candidatus Yanofskyibacteriota bacterium
TAATTTTTTAAATATGGCGGACTATTCTAGAATTATGGCTTCTTTTGCTAATAAATATGGTGGGTATATTATCTTTGGTATAAAGGATAGTCCAAGGGAAATAGCTGGTATAAATCCCAATAAGTTTAATGAAACTCCCCAAGAAAAAATTACGAGTTTCTTACTTGAGTATTTCAATCCAGAAATAAAATGGGATATTGGGATCGTTGAACATAATGGAGTTTATGTAGGTTACATTTATACATATAAAGCAGAAAATAAACCAATAATATGTAAGAAGAGTAAAGATAATATAATAAAAACTGGAGAAATTTATTATAGGTATAGAGCGCAAACAAGAAATATAGAATATGGAGAATTGAAAGCGATTATTGATGAAATTAAAGAGAAAGAGAGACAAAATTGGATGAAGGTTTTTAAAGAAACAGCAAGAATTGGTCCTGAAAATGTAGTGATTAGTGAAAAGTCCGCAATGGATGTAAGATTAGGTAGCGGCCCAAAAGCTTTGCCTGTTGCTGTTGACGAAAAGGACATAAGAAAATTTTATCCTTATGATTATAGACAATTAACTGCTGAATTAAGGAAAAGGTACTCAAATTTTAAAGAAAATCAAGATTACCATAACTTAAGAAAAAAATTAAAATCAAAAAAGGAATACTGTTTAACTCGGTCATTAGATCCTAGTTATCCTAAAAGTGCTAAAAAGGATTTCTATAGCAAAGAGATAATTAAAAAGTTTGATAAATTTTATACTTTGAAGTAATTGACCATGCTCTACGAAACTTTTAATTCATTTAAGAAAGAATTTTTCACAGAAAGGATTGATGAAGAGGTTGTAAGAAATCTCAATCCTAAATTTGAGTTGCGAGAATATCAAAAAGAAGCATTAGGCAGATTTAGCGTTTATTTAAGTCCGGATTGTCCGATTGAAAAACAAAAACCTCCTCTTCATTTGCTTTTTAATATGGCAACCGGAAGCGGCAAAACGCTTTTGATGGCCTATCAGATGCTTTATTTATATAAGCTTTGTTATAGGAATTTTATTTTCTTTACTAGATTGGGAAATATTATTGAAAAGACAAAAGAGAATTTTCTTAATCCTTTATCAGAGAAATACTTATTCGCAGAAAAAATTGTTATTGATGGGGAAGAAATAAAAATAAAAGAGGTTAATAATTTTGACAGCGTCAACGAAGAAGATATAAATATTCTCTTTGCAACCACTTCGCTTTTGCATACCCGCTTGCATAATGTCAGGGAAAATTCTTTATCTTTTGAGGACTTTAAAGAAAAGAAATTAGTTTTAATTGCTGATGAAGCGCATAATTTATCATCTGAAACTTTAAGAAGAAAATTATCAAGGACTCAAGAGGAAGATAAAAAATGCTGGGAGAATACGGTTTTAAAACTTTTAAAATCTAATTTAAAAAATGAAAATATTTTGCTTGAATTTACAGCAACCGCTCGCTTGGAAGAAGAGTATCCAGAAATTTTAGAAAAATACAAGGACAAAGCAATTTTTAGGTATGATTTTAAACAGTTTAGGCAGGATGGATTTTCTAAAGATGTAAAGACACTGCAAGTAAGCGCTAATTTAAAAGAAAGAGTTTTGGTGGCTTTGGTTATTTCTCAATACCGGCGCAAAATTGCCGCTAAATATAAAATAAATCTTAAGCCGGTTATTTTGTTTAAAGCCAACAGAGTGTCAGAAGGCGATTATAAATTAAATATAGACGGAATCACTCCTCAAATTATTGTTTCAAAGCAATTTAAAGAAAAATTTCACTATCTAATTAATAACCTATCTGTTTCCGACTTGGAGAATTTAAAGAAAATAGAAAATAAGACCCTCAAAATGGCTTTTGATTTTTTTGAAAAGAATAATATTACACTTGAAAATTTAGTTATTGAATTTAAAAACGATTTTTCAGAAGAAAAATGTTTGAGTGTAGACGAGGAAAAAGAATTAGAGGAAAAACAGATTTTATTGAATTCTCTTGAAGATAAAAATAATGAAATAAGAGCAATTTTTGCTACCGAAAAACTTAATGAGGGTTGGGATGTGCTCAATTTATTTGATATTGTCCGGCT
>JBBIUM010000004.1:0-5431 GCA_037440245.1 Candidatus Yanofskyibacteriota bacterium
AAGCGAATAAAGAAGGATATAACCTACCTATTGATTCCGGAATCCTAGAATGGATAATATGATTTTCTGCCTCAATTTGAAAACCGACCTCACTTAAAAGCTTCCGTAAAGAATTATAAGTAAAAAAACGAATGTGTCCCTCGTCAAGAAGACCGATTTTTGTATATTCAAACCTCGTAATTTTAGAATCTATGGAATTGCGGGGCAAAGTAAAAAAATCGCTTTTTGAGTTAACAACACCTTTATTTATAGAAAAAGCAAGGTTGTAATATTTTGAAACCCTATTTTTAACCCGCTCATCAAAATTTCCGTAAGGATAGGCAAAACTTGTTACTGGAAATCCCAGAATCTCTTCAAGAATTTTTTTGGAATCCGCTAACTCTCTTTCCAGTTCTCCATCGTTTAACTTGGTTAGTTTTAAATGACTATGACTATGGGAACCGAATTCCACCAGGCCGCTTTTTGCCATTTCTTTTATTTCTTCAATGTTCAAAATTCGCAACCGAGCACCTTTTCTCGCTTCTTTTTCTTTGCCAATAAAAGAAGTGGGGACAAAAATTGTGGCCGGAAAATTAAATTTTTTTAAAATCGGAAAAGCATTCAAATAATTATCCTCATAACCATCGTCAAAAGTTAAAACTACGCTTTTGGGCAAGAACGGCTTTGAGTTTTCTAACATTTCCCATAATTCTCTAAGGGAGATAACTTTAAAATTATTCTCTTTCAAATAACGCATTTGCCATTCAAATAATTGCGGTTTTATCGTAAAAAACTCATCATTTTTTCCAATAGAATGATACATTAAGATAACCGCTTTTTCGATATTTAAGCAAGAAAATTTTATCAAATTATAAAATTTAATTAATTTGCAAAAAAACATTTTTAATTTTTATTGCTAAATTATCTAAATTATGATTTTCAGTAATATATTTTTTAAATTCAGCGCTGTAATGTTCTTTTTGCTGCGGCGATAAATTAAAAATCCAGATTAATTTCTTTTCCAACTCTTTCGGTTTTTTACTTTCAATAATAAATTCTCTGGGTAATATTTTTTCAAAGGCTTTATTAAAAACTAAAACTAAACTTCCACAAGCCATCGCTTCTAGAACTGCTTTATCAAAACTTCCGCTCTCGGTTAAATTGACTAATATTTCATGTTGATTATAAGCTTGAGGCATCATTTTATATGGCAGGTGATTTAAAAACTTAACCTTACCAATATTTTCTAAATGATTTAACATTTTCCTAATTTCTTCATAGTGATTTGGAAAATATTTATCTCGCTCACCGATAAAAGTTAATGTAAAATCAATATTTTTATAATGTAATTCATTTGCAGCTTGCGCTAAAATTTCTAAATTTTTTATTGGCGAAATTCGTCCGACATACAAAATAGAATTTTTTGGTTTATTATTCGGAATTTCTTGAAATAAACTTAAATCAATTCCATGGCCAACAGGAATTAATTTTCTTGATTTTATTGGGAAAGTTTGTGGCGTAGCGCTTAATATTTTATCAACAAAAATATGACTGATTTTTAGTTTTAAATCACTTTTGGGATGAATATACCACAAAACAATTTTTTTATGCCATAATCTCCATAACCAACCGGCTAAAACAATATAAATCGGATTCATATGAACAAACACTGCTTCATATTTTTGGCGTTCAAGCCAAATAAATTTATAAAATCTGTAAAGAATTAATAATTTGCGGATGAGATAAGGATAAGATAAATATAATTCTTTGCCTAAGCTCAATATACTTACCTTGTCCGGAAGATTATAGCTGCCTTTTTGTAAACAAATGACTGTAATTTTGCTAAATTGTTCGGATAATTTTTTTATCCAATTATGGAAAAAGCCCAAAAGATCGTCATTGATGTCAATTTTTTGAGTTAAAATTAATAAATTCATAAAGTTTACAATTTGAAAATCTAAACAATTTCTTGTTTCTTAACTAATTTTTGCCACGACTGTTTGTAAATTTCCAAATATTCTTTTTGCGATGGCAATTTAGAAACAACCCTTTTTGCATTTTCAGATATTTTTTTTCGTAAAAATTCGTTATTTATTAATTTAATAATTGACTGTTCAAGCATTTCTTGATTTTGAACTGGAATTATGATGCCACTTTCATTATTTTTAATTATTTCTTCGGCACAACCAACATTTGTCATAATTATAGGACAACCACTTGCCGCTGCTTCTATCACTGTCATACCCCATCCTTCATAATTGGAAGTTAAAATAAAAATATCCGCAGTTTTATAATAGGAAGCTAAATCTTTCGTCCATGATTCAAAAATAACATTCTTTTGTAATTTATAATTTGCAACTTGCCTCTTTAATTTTTCTTCTTCTGGACCACTCCCTACAATAATAAGACCTGTATCTGGAATATTCTTTAAAATAGCGGGCATTGTTTTTATTGCTAATTCTACATTTTTCTCTTTGCTTAATCTCGAAGCTACAAGTAATATATTTTTGAATTGCGGATATTTCTTATGAAGATGTGCTTGAATTGGCTTTGTAACTATATCTTCTATGTTTGAAATTATAGGCAAAACAAAGATTTTTTCTTCGTTAACTCCTATTTTTATTAATGAATTTTTAATTCTTTCACTTACAGCGCGAATATTATCCGCTTTTTTAATTAAAAATTTACCTATTAAAACCCTTGCTTTATTTATAAAAGATTCTTTTTTAAAATAAGGACTTAAAAAATCTGTATGGACTTGACATTGCCAGGGAATTTTAAATTTTTTCTTTAAAAACCAACCAATAATTCCTGTGTCAAAGGGATCTTGAGTTACAATTAAATCAATTTTTGATTCGTTTATTATTTTTTTACTTAATTTAAAGGCATCTATCAAATAAAAAAATTTATTTTTTGATGCCGTGGCAATTATAGTTAAATTATTAATTTTTATTGTGTCATAATCTTTAAGCGTGAAAACAATAACAAAAAGATTTTTACAAAGATATAAATATTCTTTAAACCGCTCTTGGCTTTTAGAATTTGTTTCAAAAAGACTTTTGTCTAGGCTTATTATTAGAACATTCATATTCGTAAACAACTCCAAATTAATGAATTCATCTAAATTGTATAGTATCTTAAAATTTGACTTTTTACAATATAAAATTTATTTTAAAAAAGTTGGCATTATTTTTCTATAAAGATGTTAATATGACAAAAAATAAAAAGTTAGAAGATAAAAACTGGTCCGCTAAAGTAACCAGGGAAAGTAATGCTTTAGACTTGGAGCCAGGAGTTTTTACTCTTACTAATCCAAAACAAATTGCTCGTTCGTTAAAACGTTCGGCTGAATTAAGCATTAGACGCAAGGCAGGACCATTTCAATCAGCAATGTCAATGCTTAATTTTTATATCAATCGCGCTGGAAAAAATCTTAAGCCATCACGCCGTAAAATTTTAGAACAGACAAAAATAGAATTACGGAAATTATATAAAAAAATTTAGAGATAGTTGCTGACTAGTTTGGTAATAATGGCTAAAAGCCAAAAATTTAAAATCCAAACTAAAAGAAACTCAAAACGAAACCAGAAAATCCAAAATATAAAAACTAAAAATCTATTAGTTTTTAAATTATCATCGGTTTCTGAGTTTCATTTTGTTGGCAAATTTAAAAATTAAAGATGAGCAATATAATTTTTAATTTTTTGTCCAAAGAATTTGCTACCCAATTTTTGAAATTTGTCAGATAAATCCGTTGAATAAAAGATAATTTTTCCATCTCTTCCTATTTTTTCTTCTATATCCTTATGGCGCTTTAAATAATCTTTCAATTTATCAGCAACTACCGGCGCTTCTGAAATAATTTTAATTTTGGGACCAATTATCTGCCTAATTTTCTTTTCTAAAAGTCCATAATGAGTGCAGCCTAAAATTAAAACATCTATCCTTTTTTTAAGTAACGGCTTTAAATAGTCACCCAGCATTAAATCGGCTAATTTTGAATTTTGTTTACCTGCCTCAACCAAAGGAACAAGTAAAGGACAGGCTACCTGAAAAACTTTTGCTTCAGGTTCCAATTTTTTAATCTCCCTAACAAAAGCTCGAGACTTCACCGTGCCCTCTGTCGCTATAACACCTATCCTTTTATTAATGGTCTTTACAACCGCTTCTTCAGAAGCGGGAATAAGGACGCCCAACACCTTCTTATCAGGATAATTTTGAGGCAAATATTCTTGTTGTATTTTTCGTAAGGCCTCACTTGAAGCAGTATTACAAGCAAGAATAACGATTTCGCATTTATTTTTAAATAAAAAATCAACGGCTTGTCTTGTAAATTCAAAAACTAAATCAGGCGAACGACTACCATATGGCGCCCTGGCGTTATCGCCAAGATAAATATAATTATAATAAGGCATTTTCTTTTTAATGCCGCGCAAAATAGTCAAGCCGCCAAAACCTGAATCAAAAACACCAATATATTTCATAAACTTTGACCAATAATACTCATAAAGCAGTATTTACAATAGCCTATTTTTTCATTATATTATAGTGTATTCTATTGGAATTTAAAATTAAAAATGGAAAACTGCCTACTTTTCTGCTAAAATAGAATTAGTCAACTGTATTCAAAAAGAAGATGGCAATAGTAATAATTTATAATTTTATCCTACCTTATTAATCTTTAAATTTTTAAAGTTAATTTTGAAATTAAAAGTAAATACTATGGCGCAAAATCAAAATATAGAAAACGATAATCAAAAAAATATAAAGATCGAAGACAAAAAATCAAATATTGAAAGGATTGAATGGCAAGCGCCAGAATTTCTTTACTATGAAAAAAATAGCAAATGGTATTTTTGTTTTTGGATTTTTTTTGCTCTTATTTTAACCATCTTTATATTATTTTATAGAAGCCTAATGGCCATAATCTTATTTGCCATATTTTCTATTGTTCTTTACTTTTATTCCAGGCAAAAACCAAAAATCATTAACTATTCTATTGGGCCAACTGGTATTAAAATTAATGATATTTTATATCCTTATGAAAGAATAGAATCTTTTTGGATTCTTTATTTTCCGCCAACAGTAAAAGAAATAGTTCTAAAAATGAAAAAATCTTTTATGACTTATTTAAAAATCCAATTAGGGAATGAAAATCCTGTTGTTATTAGAAATATTTTATTAAAATACATTCCCGAAGAATTATATGAAGAAAGGCTAATTGATATAATTGCTAGAATTTTAAAATTTTAATTTTAATATCTTAAGCCCTCGTCGTTCAATGGATAGGACGCGGGATTGCGGATCCCGTAATAGAAGTTCGATTCTTCTCGAGGGCACCAGAGAAAATTTTATAAATTTTTACAATGCCAAGGAGTAAATAATTATTTTTTTTAAAAATATCCGGTTTTAAAAATTAGCGGGCAAATTTTGACTTGAATAAAAATTAAAA
>JBBIUM010000004.1:5531-24412 GCA_037440245.1 Candidatus Yanofskyibacteriota bacterium
AATAAATACTGCCGTCTTATTTCTAGAATGAACATTTATTTATGATTTCTTTTTTGAATCAAGCGCTTTCTGATTTAAAAATTTTAAAAATTGGACCTAGGGCCATTATTAAACTGGCAAAAATAGGCATTAAAAAGGTTTCTGACCTTCTTTTTTATTTTCCTCTAAGATATGAAGATTTATCCAATGTCAAAAAAATTTCTGAATTGAAAATTGGAGAATTAGCAACAACGCAAGGCAGAATTATAAAAATAAACTCTAAAAAGATTCCGTTTAGAAAAAAACTTACTTTAATTGAGTGTTTTATAGAAGATGAGACAGGCGCTATAAAAATTGTTTGGTTCAATCAAATTCATATTTTAAAAATCCTAAGGCCGGAAATGATAATTAGAGTGGCTGGAAAACTATTGCAAAAAAAATCCAGCGGAGCGTTCATGATAAATCCTATTTATGAAATAGTACAAAATGACAAAAAATTTATACATACAGGAAGATTAATTCCAATCTATCCTTTCTCGCATAAGATATCATCAAAATTTATCCGCAGTCTAATTGCCAAAATTCTGACACAATTGCCGAAGAGAGAAGACTCTCTGCCAAGGGAAATTATCATGAGCCAAAAACTTCTAAATTTCAATCAGGCTATAAAAGAGATTCACTTTCCCTCTTCTAGAATTTTATGTAACCAAGCAAAAAGAAGATTTGCTTTTGAAAATATTTTTTTAACGCAATTCGTCTTTTTGAAGAAAAAACTTTTTTGGCAGAATTATCCATCAAAAATAATAAATTTTGACACTATTGCCATTAAAAATTTTGTTGAGAAATTATCATTTCAATTAACAAATGCGCAAAAAAAGGTGATTTGGCAAATACTGCAAGATTTCAAAAAGAATCATCCTATGAATAGACTACTACAAGGCGACGTTGGCTCCGGTAAAACAATAGTCGCCTTAATTTGCGCCTTAGAAATAATTAGAAATAAAGGACAAGTAGCCTTTATGGCTCCAACAGAAATTCTAGCATCTCAACATTATGAAAGCGCTGTTAAATTATTAAAAGACTACAGAATTAAGATAGGATTATTAACTTCTAGCCAAGCAAAAGTCTATCCTTCAAAACTGGAATTACAAAATACAAAAAATACAACAAGAGATAATTCTTTAACTTCCCTTGGGGTAAAAATGAGCAAAAATTTTATTCTAAAAAAAATTGAAAAAGGAGAGATAGATTTAATTATTGGCACTCATTCCTTAATCCAAAAAAAGGTGAAATTTAAAAATTTGGCATTTATTATAATAGATGAACAACACCGATTTGGCGTTGAACAACGCGCCGCCATCATCAGGAAAATCCAAAAAGAAGTAGAGGAATCATTTACTAAAAAACCCAGCCCTTATCTTTACCCAAAAATAAAAGAAAAAATGACGGAATTTATTCCTCATTTTTTAAGTATGTCGGCAACACCAATTCCTCGCTCTTTAGCCCTAATGCTCTACGGCGATTTAGATTTTTCTATATTAGATGAAATGCCACCTGGCAGAAAAAAAATCATTACCAAAATTATTGAATCTGAACAACGAAAAGAAATTTACAAATTTATTGAACAAGAAATAAAGAATGGCAGGCAAGCCTTCGTCATTTGCCCACGGATAGAATCTCCAAGTGAAACAGATGCCAACCAGGAACTAAACAACAATAACGCCAAGAGTCAATCAAAAAGATACCAAACTCAATCATGGCTTGATGTAAAGAATGTAAGCGAAGAATACAAAATGATAAAAAAAATCTTTCCAAGGTTTAAAATAGCAATGCTTCATGGAAAAATAAAATCAACAGAAAAAGAGAAAATAATGAATGATTTTGCTCAAAATAAAATTAATATTCTAATAGCCACATCTGTTGTTGAAGTTGGCATAGACATACCTAATGCCACAATTATGATGATAGAAAGCGCGGAAAAATTCGGCCTTGCTCAATTACATCAATTACGAGGCAGAGTGGGACGAGGAGAACATCAATCATATTTTCTCATTATGCTTTCTGAGAAAAAGCCGTCTTTTAATAGATTAAAAATCCTTACAGAATGCGAAGACGGTTTTAAATTAGCTGAAATGGATTTAAAATTTCGCGGCCCTGGAGAATTTTTAGGGAAAAAACAATCGGGTATGCCGGATATTGCAATGCAAAATTTATCTAATTTTAAACTGATAGAGACAGCGCGTCAAGAATCACTAAAAATTTTGAAAACCGATCCTGATTTAAAAAATTATCCAATACTTAAAGAAAAGGTCAAAGAATTCGAAGAAAAGTTATATAAAGAATAATTTAATTTAATATCTTGTACAGGCTCACCGCCTTCTTTCCAAAAATTAGTCATATTAAAAATTAGTCATATTATAAGATTTAGAAGATGATAAATGAATAATTTTGGCTTTTTCTTATACTATTCTAGTATTTTTTCATAAGGCAATATTCCACCTTGAAAATATCTAATTCAGAACCTTGGGTTTTTCAAAATGTATGTATCTTATGCAGAATATTGACAACAAATTTTATATCTGTATAATTAATAAAAGAAAAGAAGTGTCCTGTCCGCTCGTGGACGGGAATTTATTTTAAAAAAATTTAAATTTTTTTATTTTTCAAATCTTGAACTACAAATTTATGTTTGATTTAAAACAAATTATCAATGTTATTGAACAAATAGCCGAAGAGAAAAAAATAGCCAAAGAAAAAATCGTTGAAGCCGTGGAAACTGCTTTAGGCGCCGCTTATAGAAAAGAATACGGCAATAAAAGCCAAATAATAAGAGCGAAAATTGATTTTAAAACAGGAGATGTTAGTTTTTATCTTATTAAAATTGCCATAGATTCATCATTGATTAGGCGCGAAAAAGAAGAAGCTGAAAAAGAACAATCGGAAAAAGAATCTTCAAAAATAGAAAAGAAAACAAAAGAAACGGAAATGGAAAAAGAACCCCAAAAAGAACAGGGAGAAAAGTTAATAAGATTTAACCCGGAAAAGCATATCATGCTTGATGAAGCCAGAAAGATAAACCCGAAAGCGCAACATGGCGATGAAATTATATTCCCTTTGGAAAGTCATCAAAATTTTGGCAGAATTGCTGCTCAAACAGCAAAACAAATAATTGTTCAAAAAATAAAAGAAATTGAATATGAAACTATTTACGAGGAATTCAAAGCTAAAGAAGGAGAAATAATTAGCGGTATTATTCAGAGAGTTGATTTTAGAAATATCTATGTTGATTTAGCCAAAACCATTGGCATCCTGCCTTTTGAAGAAGGAATAATAACTGACCACTATAGACCAAATCAAAGATTAAAATTTCTAATTATGAGAGTTGAACAATCCTCAAAAGGCCCCCTTATTTTCCTTTCAAGAAACCATCCTCAATTCTTAGTCAAATTATTTGAATTAGAAGTCCCAGAAATTAAGAATGGAACAGTGGAAATAAAAGCAGTAGCTAGAGAAGGAGGGAGCAGAAGTAAAATTGCTGTATTTACCACTACTCCTGGCGTTGATCCCATTGGTTCTTGCGTTGGACAAAGAGGTATTAGGGTTCAAATGATTAGTAATGAATTAAATGGTGAAAAAATTGATATAGTTTTATGGGATGAAGACCCTAAAAAATATATTGCCAATGCTCTTTCTCCGGCCAAACCACTTGAGGTTATTATAAAAGAAAAAGAACATAAGGCATTGGTTAAAATAGGCAAAGAAACTATGTCTTTGGCAATTGGTTTAAAAGGACAAAATGTCAGATTAGCCGCCAAGTTAACAACATGGAAAATAGATATTCAAATGGCGGAAACTGGTGAAATTACTGCGAGCTCAGAAGATAAAGCCGAAGCTGAAGAAAAAACTGAAGAGGAAAACAAAAAATAATTTGGAAAAACACAAAACAAAAGGAAGCCAAAAAATCAGCAAAAAATTGAAGAAGAAGGCATTATTAAAAAATTACTACAAATTTGAACTAGAGAAATTTAATAAATCAATTAACAATTTAAAACCTTTAAAATTTATATTTTAAGGATTTTAAAATTTTTGATTTATCTTTTATGTATAAAATCAAAAGAATTTCAAATAATAGAATAGAATTAGGATTTGAAATTCCTAAAGAAGAATTTAATAAATTTTATTCTCTGGCTGAAAAAAAATTAGCCAAAAATATAGAGCTCAATGGATTTAGAAAAGGCACTGTTCCAGTAGAAATGGCAAGGCCTTATTTAAACCAACAAACTATTTTAAACGAGGCGGCTAAATTGACTATTTATAAAAATTTCTACGAAGCAATTCAAAAAGAAAAATTAGAACCAGTAGAAATGCCAGAAATACAAATCTTAAAAATCGCGCCAAATAATCCTTTTGAATTTAAAATAATCTCTGATGTAATCCCTGATTTTAAACTTTGCGACTATAAAAAAATTAAAATAAAAAAACAAACTATTGAAGTTAGTCATTCAGAAATAGAAGAAATATTAAAAGACATCGCGGAAAAACGAGCTAGAATTCAACCCGTAGACAGACCAGCTCAAATAAATGATTTAGTTAATATAGATTTTAAATTAACAATTGACAATCAGCCCCTAAAAGGCAATGAAGGGAAAAATCTAAATTTTATTTTAGGTAAGGGCGGTTTTATCGAAGGCATTGAAGAAAATATTAAAGGAATGAAAAAAAACGAAAAAAAATTTTTTAATCTAGCCATACCAAATAATTATTTTCAAAAAGAAATAAGAGGCAAAAATGCAACCATAGAAATTATTCTCAATGAAATTAATGAAAGAATTTTACCAGAAATAAATGACGAATTTGCCCGACAGTTGGGTAATTTTGAAAATTTAGAATCGCTTAAAAAAAGTATTAAAGAAGGTCGGCTTCAAGAAAAAGAAGAAGAAGAAAAAGAAAGACTAAGTATAGAGATTATTAATTATTTAACCAAAGAAACAAAAATAGATATACCTCAATCACTTATTAAAAAAGAAATAGCGTCAATCTTGGAAGAACTCAAATATAATGTGGAAACTCTTGGGAAGATGAATTTTGCCGATTATTTAAATAAAATCAACAAAAACGAAAGGATTATTGAACAAGAATTAAAACCAGAAGCAGAAAAAAGAGTAAAAGTAAACTTAATTTTAAGAAAAATAGCCGAAATAGAAAAAATAGAACCAAGCGAAGAGGAGGTTGAAAATAAAGTAAACAACATTCTCCGCCGATTTTCATCGGTGCAACAAGCAAAAGAAAATATTGACATTGAACAAATAATAAATTATAGTAAAATTGTTATTACCAATGAAAAGGTCTTAAATTATTTAATATCAATTAGTGCCGTGTAATTATCATAAAAATTTAACAATGCTAATTCATATATTGAAAATAAATTTATGAATTTAATTCCTACTGTAATTGAAAAAAGTCAATACGGCGAAAGAGCATATGATATTTATTCTCGATTGCTAAAAGATAGGATTATCTTTCTCGGCGGACCAATTTCTGATCCTGTTGCTAATTCTATCATCGCTCAAATGCTTTTTTTAGAGAATCAAGATCCGAAAAAAGATATCAAGCTTTATATCAATAGTCCCGGCGGCATCGTTAGTTCTGCTTTAGCAATTTATGATACTATGCAATATGTCAAATGCGACGTTTCAACAATCTGTATAGGATTAGCCGCCTCCGGAGCCGCCTTACTTTTAGCGGCAGGAACTCGAGGAAAAAGATTTATTCTGCCAAATGCCGAAGTACTAATTCATCAAGCAATGGGACAAGCTGGTGGTCAAGCAGTTGATGTAGATATACAAGCAAAACATATCATTAAAATTAAGAATTTGTTGAATGAAATACTTGCCAAACATTCTAATCAACCCCTTGAGAAGGTAGAAAAAGACACAGATAGAGACTATTATATGAATGCTCAAGAAGCAAAAGAATACGGCATAGTTGATAAAATTATTAAAACTAAAGCCCATCTCTAAAATGGGGAGTATATAAATGATTGCTTAAAGATGAAAGAGAACGCGCGTTTTTATTTAATTAGTCTCTTTTAAAGTTAGAAATTGCAATGTTAGACTTAAATTTCTCTATTCTAACAAAAACTTTAAAGCCAAAAATTGTCAAAATATTGGTTGAAGAACGAAAAATAATCTAAAATTAAAATTGAAAAGGCAAATGGCTTTCAGCGAAAGAAGCGTATTCTCTCATTCCTCTTAAGCAATCACAACTTGTATGTGGTTTGCAATTTTTGGAGGAATTTTTATTTTAATAGGCCTGGCAATTGGCTATTTATTAAGAAAAATTTTAGCCAGAAGAAAAATTGATTCTTACGAAGCCAAAATTGAAAAAATGTTAGAAGATGCCAGAAACGAAGCTAAGGAAATCCTCATCAATGCTAAAGACAAAGCAGTCAAAATCTTAGAAGATGCCAAAAAAGAAGAAAGAGAAAGAAGAGAAGAGCTTAGTGCAATAGAAAAAAGAATAGAAAGAAAAGAAGAGTTTATAGACAAAAAATTCCAAGACCTTGAAGTTATTAAACAAGAACTTAGAAAAAAAATAGCAAAAATCAGAGAAATGAAACAAAATCTCGAAGAATTAAAAGAACAAGAATTAAAATTAATTGAAAAAGTTGCGGGAATGACTAAAGAACAGGCAACTGAGGAATTATTCAAAAAAATAGAACAAGAAAATAGCCAAACAATTTTAGACCGAATAAGAAAAATAGAACAAGAAGGATTAGAAACCTATGAAAGAAAAGCAAAAGAAATCCTAGCAGCTATTATTCAACGATTAGCTTCTGCTCAGGCAACTGAGATAACAACCTCGTCTGTTGCTTTACCTTCGGAAGAATTTAAAGGAAAAATTATTGGAAAAGAAGGCAGAAATATTAGAGCTTTTGAAAAAGAAACTGGCGTTGAACTCATTGTTGATGAAACACCTGATGCAATCATAATCTCAAGTTTTGACCCAATTAGAAGACAGGTTGCTAAAATTGCGTTGGAAAAATTAATTGCCGATGGAAGAATTCAACCGGCAAGAATAGAAGAATTTGTGAGGAAAGCCCAAGAAGAAATTAATAAAAATATAAAAGAAGCCGGCGAAGAAGCAGTTAGAGAAGTAGGTCTCGTTGGTTTAGATCCAAAACTAATACAATTACTTGGTAGGTTAAAATATAGAACCAGCTTTGGGCAAAATGTTTTAAGGCATTCCATAGAAGCAGCTCATTTAGCTGGTATGCTTGCTTCCGAACTTAATGCCGATATTACAATTTGTAAAAAAGCCGCATTGCTTCATGACATCGGCAAGGCCCTTGACCATGAAGTAGAAGGCAGCCATGTTGAAATAGGAAGAAAAATTTTACAAAAATTTAAAATAGATGATGCCATCATTAAAGCAATGCAATCTCATCATGAAGAATACCCATATGAAACACTTGAATCGGTGATTGTCCAAACTGCAGAAGCTATATCCGCTTCAAGACCGGGAGCTAGAAGAGATACTTTAGAAAATTATCTAAAGCGCCTGGCAGAGCTTGAAAATATTGCTAAATCATTTGAAGGAGTAGAGAAAGCTTACGCCATTCAAGCAGGTAGAGAATTGAGAATTTTCGTTACCCCTGAAAAAGTAGACGACTTAGTCGCCTATAATCTTGCTAAAAAAATAGCTCAAACAATAGAAAAAGAATTAAAATATCCCGGCGAAATTAAAGTTATGGTTATTCGAGAAACAAGGGTGATAGAATATGCTAAATAAAACCAAACTTTAAACTGCTCACTGTGTATTTACTAAAATTTGAAGCGGTTCAAGTTTTTAAGTGATAGTTTGGTTTTAAGTTTTGAGTTTTATGTAGCTTAGAGATTTTGGCATAATTTGGATTTTCCTTTGTATAATTTTGGCCTTAAATAATTTGATTTTGATGTTTTTAGTTTTTTAGTCATTGTGTTACCGAATTAAGTATAGAGAATCCATGAAGCAACATTTATTTAATACTATGCTTATAAATGCTTTAAGATATCTAAATTTACATGCCTTTAATTCGTTCAATAACCTATAATTTTTCATTGTCTATCATAACCAAAATATTAAGTTCCCTCATAGCTCTTTTTATCATTGGATTATCAACACGGTACCTAACCCAAGAAGAATTTGGATCTTATGGTATTATTTGGGCTTATGTCTGGATGTTTTCCGTCTTTGCCGACTTAGGCTTATATAGTATTTTAACAAGAGAAATTTCTAAAGATAATACCAACGAAAAAGAAATAATAGGCAATATCGTTCTCTTAAAAACTGTAGCTTTAATAATTGTTTTTTTAATTGCTTCAGTTGTTTTAATTTTTATGCCCTACTCGGTAAAAATCAAAAATGGCGCTCCTTTAATAATGATTGCCATTATGTTCCTGTCTTTATCTCAAGTTCTAATAGGTATCTTTCAAAAATATCTTAAAATCATCTGGCTGAGTATCTCAGAGTTTGTTTCAAGAATAACTCAATTAGGCTTAGTTATGTGGGTCATTCAAGCCGATTTGGGATATTATTTTTTCCTTGCCTCCTTTACCTTGCCTTCTATCTTACAATTTTTAATACTTTATTTAGCTGCTAAAAAAATTACCGCCTTTTCGCTTGCCAAAGATTTTAAATACTGGAAGCAAGTTCTAAAAATGAGTTTACCTTTGGCGATTTCTATAATTTTAATTTTTATTTATTTAAAATTTAGCATCATTATTTTATCTTTTTTAAAAGGAGAAGTTGAGGTTGGTCTTTATAATTTAGTTTATAAAATTCTAGAAACTATTTCTTTTCTGCCGGCAATGCTTGTTGGTTTTATTTTGCCTCTTTTATCTAAATATTTTGAATCTAATAAAGAGCAATTTTTATTAATTTTTAATAAAACTTTCACGGTCTTGCTTATTCTTGCCCTGCCAATATTAATTGGCGGCATTATTTTCTCCGATAAAATTATAATTTTACTAGGCGGCAATAGCTATCTGGCGGCTAAAACAGCCCTACAATTTTTAATTGGGGCTTCTTTTTTTATTTTCTTTGGCAACCTTTTTAATAGTACTCTTATTGCTATTAATAAACAAAGTTTATTAGCCGTGATTTATTTAAGCGGCTCTTTATTTAATATCATCGCTAACATTTTAGTTATTCCAAAATATTCTTATACTGGTGTTGCTGCTGTAGCTTTATTTACCGAATTCTTAGTTACTTCTTTAATGCTTGCTTTTCTAATTAAACATGTTAAAAATTTACCAATCCCTTTTTTAATTACTACAAAAGCAATGACTGCCGCAAGTATTATGGCATTCGGATTATGGCTATTTAGAAATTATAACTTTTGGGTGGTAGGATTCTTAGGCTGTGTCGTTTATTTTGCTATCTGTTATGCCTTAAAAGTTTTTACCAAAGAAGAGTTATTACTATTTTTAAACAAATCTCAATAAATATTTTATAAAAATTTTATTGAGATAAAGTAAAAATGAATCTGGCTATTAAAGTTTTTCTCTACACTTTACCTTTCCAAATATTTTTTTTCAACTGGCATAATTTTAGCTTTTCCTTATCAAGAATTCTGCTAATAGTTGTCTCTTGGCCATTAATAACCAAAATTAAGAAATTATTAAAGACTAAGACATTGATAGTCTGGGCATTATTTTTAATAACTACCGCTATTTCGTTTTTGGTTGCCGAAAAACCAGAATGGACTCTCAGAAAATGGTTTTTTTTAATTAATCTATCAGCAGCTCTGCCAATCTTCTATTTCTATGTAAAAAACACTGCTTCTAATCTTTTTAAAATTTTAAAATTATCCCTAGAAGCCTCGGCACTTCCTTTAATTTTTTCTCTGTTGCAGTTTACGAGCCAATTTTTCTTTTCCAAAGAAAATTTATTTTCGTTTTTTAAACTCATTGGCTCCTTTTTTTGGGGTAAAGAACTGACCAAAACAGTAATAAATATTCCATCATGGTATGTTAAAATAAACAGCAAGGATATAATGCGAACATTTTTCCCTTTTCCCGATCCTCATTCTCTATCTCTTTATGTTAATTTAATTTTTGCTTTATTATTTATAAGTTTTTTTATTTATCAAGCTTTAAATAAAAAATTATTTTATTTTTTACTCGCTCTTTCCTCAACAGTTCAATTATTAACATTCTCAAGAGGTGGCTATCTAATTTTTTTCATTGAATTACTAATGATTTTTTTCTTAATTAAAGAGTCTAGAAAAATTACTTTTTTTTTACTATTTATCTTACTGACAAGTTTGTTTTTATTGCCAATTTTTTCAGAAAGATTTTTAAGTATAGTCAATTTTTCTGATTTTTCTATTTCCGAACGATTTAACTTATGGAATAAAGCTATAAAATTAATTCTCAACCATCCTCTAGAAGGCATTGGTTTAGGCAATTTCCCTTTTTATGTTAATCGCTTTTTAAAATACTATAATCCAATTAATCTCCACAATTCTTATTTAGAAATTACGGCAGAAACAGGAATTTTTGCTTTAATCTTCTTTGTTTTATTTAATGCCTTAATTATTTATCAGGCAGCTAAAAAACAACATTTGCCTCTAATAATTCCTTTAACAGGATTTTTAATCCATGGATTTTTTGAAAGCAATATCTATAATGTTCCTAACTTTTCGCTATTTTTAATTATTTGCGCTATTATTTTAGCAATAGAAAAAAACTATGATTAATATCAAAAAATTATTAAAATTTCTTATTTTTGCGGCTATTTTACAAATACCCTTTTATTTTTTATTTAAATTTAAATTTTTGCGCATCCCCTTAAATAATGTTGAAATAACAATATTTTTAATTTTGATTCTTTATCTATATTTCTTAATTTTTATCCAAAAAAGTCAAATTATTTTAAAAACCCAAGAACTTTTTCAAAGAGAAGAACTCTTGCCTTTTATTTTAATACTTGCCGGCTTACTACTCTCTTTAATTAACGCTCAAAATAAACTTGCTGTCTTAGGCATTTTAAAAAGTTGGTTTTTAATTCCCTTCGTCTTTGCTTTTATCGTCTCTGATATATTCAAACAAGGAAAACAAAATATATTATTATATATATTTAGTTCCACTTTTATTGTCTCGTTTATTGCTTTGCTATACTGGTTATTTAAAAACTTAACTTATGATGGACGTTTAGCGGCATTTTATAATTCTCCTAACTATTTAGCAATGTATCTGGCGCCAGGGTTTCTAATTGGCATATTTTTAGCGTATAAAAATAGGAAAAAAATCAAAATAGCCCTCTTGGTATCAATTATTAGCTTAACTCTTCTTTGGGCGTTAATTCTAACTAAATCTGCCGGACTTTTTGCAGCAATGTTCATTGCGGTATTTTTTACCTTCGTCTTTTATCTCTTAACTCAACCTATTAAAAAGAGTGGCGACTTAAATCAAACTAACAGAGAGAAAAAAGAAATTAGCCCCTTAGTGGCATTCCAAAAAATAAAATTTGTCTTTTTAAATGAAGCGAATCGTAAAAAATTATTTTATATTCTAATAACACTTTTGCTATTATTGGGTTTAGTAACACCTATTATTTTAGGCAACAACAAAGACAGAATTATAAGTGCTCCAAATTTAAAATATAAGTATTCTTCTATCTATTCAAGATTAATAATTTGGGAAGTGTCTAGCAGTTTAATAAGAAAAAACTGGTTGTTTGGTCTTGGCGCCGGCAATTTTCAAAAAGCCTACCTTGATTTTCAAAAAGACTACCAACAACAATTTTTAGATTGGTCAGTCCCTCATCCTCACAACATCTTACTTTATTTTTGGTTAGGCAGCGGTCTTTTAGGGCTTTTTGGCTTTAGCTTATTAATTATTTTAAAATTTAAAAAAATCTACAAGGAACGCAAAAATGATTTTTATGGAATTTTATTTTTGGTTTTAATTTTATACATTCTCTTCCATGGCTTTGTAGATACCACCTATTGGAAAAATGACTTAGCCTTAATTTTTTGGTTAATTATATTTTTAATTTAACCGCTGAATTCAAAATCTAAATCAATAAAAAAAGGGGGTTATGACCCCAAAACAAAACTATCTTTGATAATTGATTTTTACATTTTGAATTTTTCTGGTTTGAGTTTTAAGTTTCATTGTCTTAATTTGAATTTTATTAGTTTATTGGCTCCTCCGGTCGCTTGCCCAAAAAATTTAAACTTAAAGCTTGATTGAATAAAGATTTAAATCATTTTTATTAAGAAAAATGAGATAATTTTCCATTGAATCAAGCATTAAATCTTTTGCGTTAAATAAATATTTACTTGTTTCAGTCGGCTGAATTTGTTCCATTTCGCCGGTCTCGGTGTTAATCTTGTAAAAATCGTCAAAAATTTGATAATCTTTGTAAAAATCATCAGGCATTACTCTTGAACTATCCAACTGTTTAAAAACAGCACAATAAATCGTCAAATTGTTCTGAGACCAAACGCATTTCTCCGGCAAAGTTTTTATATTTATCACTTTTTTAATTTTCCCATCGAGGGTGGCTAAATTTAATGTTAAATTTTTACCATTGGCGTCAGTTTGAGAATATAAAAATTTTTGGCCATTTGGCGAAAAATTAACAGTTAAACCATAAACATCGCCAATTATTTTAGTAAAGTTCTTGCCTTGAGTATTTATTGTATATAAATACCCCTTGGCATAGCCGCTGGGTTTGGTTAAAATGGCAATTAAATCTTTTTGTATCCAGAAAGGAATTATGTCTCTTAATCTTAAGAAAAAGATATTTTTATAGTTGGAGCCGTTAGGATTGGCTATGGAAATATTATCTAAACCAGTTGCCTCGTCATAATATTGATAAACAATCTGTTGACCGTCGGGCGAAAAATCAAGATATCTAATTTTGTCATTAAGTGGTTTATCAACAAGCAAATTAGAAAGATTTAAACTATATTTTCTAACTAAGTCTTCTTCGGCATTATAGGAAACAGCAATAAAATTTTTATTACCGGAATGAATAATTTTAACAACATCTTTCAAAATTGATTCGGAATTTTGCAAGGCAGATTGATTTAAACCTTTTAAGTCCGATTTTACCAATTTTCCTGTATTTTTTTCAAAATAATAAACTTCGTCATTGATGATAATGCTATTGGAGCTTGGCACTTTTGAAATTTGAAACACTTTCGGCGATGGCTGAGGCGTAATTTGAGGAGACGATTGAACAATATTATTTTCGGGAATAATATTTGTACCAGTTTTTGGCGCAATAAAAAATATATAAATTAAAGCTAAAATAATTAGCACGCCAAAAACAAACAAAAATTTTTTCTTAAATCTCATAGGGTTATTTTTATTTAATTAATTAAATATTTATAAATTTTCTATATTCTCCATCTCTTAACGCGTAGTTGTAGCTGTTGAAGACTCACCCGTACAAGGATGATCCTTCACAACATAAATAGGCTCTTTATAATAGTCAAATATTTCATACAATTTATCCTCGCCGCCTTCCTTCCTACTTAATCTAATTTGCACATAAAATTGATTGTCAACATCAGCTGCTTTAAAGGGTTCTAAAGTAAATACCACGCGATTATTAGACAGAGGAGTCGTTGGTTCTATTGGAGCACCATAATTTTCGTATTTTATTTCAGGACCACTTTGACCTACGCTTACTATTCCTTTTATTAACTGCAAAGTAGCCTTCCAGCTCCCCTCCCCAGTTACCGAACCAGCATAACAATTGTTAGTATCAACAACAACAATAACGCTATGTTTTTCAGCAATAACCGAAGATAAAGTGCAACGAGCATCTTGATTTTTCAGCTGAACTATTTTAACTTCGCAGTCAGTTATTGTGCAATAATTAGTTGGGTTTGCTTCGCAAATTGCGCCTTTTGCCACGTTATGACATTCCTCGTTGCATGTCTTCTCATCAGTATAGCAAGCCACAATTTTACCAACCAAACCTTGATCTCTTTCTTTTTTAGTTCTTGGCTGACGACAGGCATACATTTCCTGACCGCTAACCGTTAAAACATTGGAGGTCTCTATAGCAGGAGAGAGTTGTCCTCCTATTTTGGCAACAACCGATGCTGTATAAGTACCGGCATCATATATTGTTGCCTCACCAGAAGCAGTACATTGTGAATTATTAGGACAATTTATTTGTGCATTTATAGTTTTATAATTTTGATTGAACACGCAGGGCTGCGCCTCGTAAAAAGTCTCTGATTTATTACAGAGCTGTCCTCTAATCGTAAAAGTGGCTTGAGCTTTGGTGCAATTCTCAGGGTTATTGCCTTTGGGTTTAAAAGTTGCAACCAATGATGCTTTTTCGCCTTGTTTGATAGTTGTCGGTTCATGAAAATTAGCAGTCAAAGGAAGACAAGCATCAAAAACAGTTTGGCCAACTTGACAATATGACTGAAAACTACATTCAATGCTACAGTTAGTCCGACACTCCTCAAGTGTTGCGTAACAACCTTCAACTTTACTTGTTTGAGAATTAATACAAGCATAAGCATTATATAAGGATGTCGATGTCGCAAAACTTGGCAATGGCACTCCTTCTAATGGCGAAATTTCCAGTTCTCTTAATTTAACTAAATCTGGATTAATAGTGTAAAGCACGAGATAAGAACCAGCAACGATAATAATCCCAATGATAGCATTCCAGATTGCCTCCTTCCCTTTACTGGCTTTAACTACATTACCAGCTGAAAGAAAATACAAAATGCCGCCATAAATTACCATAGCCAAGGCAGTAATGCCAACCAAGGCCAAGCCAAACAAAAAAATATTTCTAACAATCTCGACAATATTAGATTCTTCGCCAGAAATAGGCGGCGAAATCACTACGGCACTAATTGTGAACGGTATTATTAAAAAAATGATTGTATAAAGTATTATAAAATAAAGTTTTTTCATAAGGGATTATTTTATCACTAACAAAAAATTACTTTCGGCATTTTCATACCTTTTAGTTAAATTTAGAATTTGAGCTGAAATTGTTTTAATTATATTAAAATTTTTCTTTTCTTTTAATACTTTTAAATCTAAAAAATTTGACTGTTCGACCAATTGATTATCTATATTCCAAGCATAATCAAGCTCTTTCCTGCTTTCAATATTAAAAAAGAAAGGAATAATAAGAAAATAATAAGATTTTTCTTCATTAAAATTTAATGCTGCTTGAAGGCTGCTAGCTCTGAGATAAAACATATTTTTTTGCTCATCGCTTTGATAAATTTTCGCTTCAACTTGTCTAATTGGTATTTCAAGAGAACGACTAAAAACAAAGTTTTGATTTGAATCTAACACTTCCAAATCAACAACCTCGGTGGTTAAGTAACGACTCTTAGTTACAAAAGTAAAGGATAATTTATTAGGACCGGATTTTTCTCTTTGAAAACGGGAACCCTGCGGCTCGGTAGCCAGGGACCAATTATAAATATATCCTTTTTGTTTTAAATCATCGCTAAGCGGCACCACAGTTACGGTAATTTCGCTACCTTGCGTAGCTAATGGTTTGCCTGAATAAAGGGGCGGGGTATAAGTTTTGGCTTCCCAGATTAAATCAAAATCTTCTTGCGCCAAAACCTGATGGCTAAATATCATCTGGCTAAATATTACTAAACAAAGAATCGTTAAAATACAAATTAAGTTATTCTTTAATGTCTTCCAATAAGCAATTTGATAATTTTTCATAGGTGAATTAAAAATAAATAAAATTTATTGGTTGCTAATTAAACTGAAAGATATTATAACGCTTCTTCCGGTTCAGTTTCTTCATTCCATAACATTTCTTCGCTCTCTCCTGTTTCTATCAACATTTTTTGGGTAGCAGCTATTTTCCTCGATGTGTGATAAGCATAAATCACGAATATTGTCCATGATGTCATTATATCTCCAAAGCCTGGAATTAATTCTGAAACAATAGTAATCATCCATCCTTCTGGTTTAAAAAATTTCTTATTATAGCCCTTTAAAAAACAATAAAGAAAAATAGTTCCGCCGAAAAATAAATCCGAGCCTCTGAATAAAACAGCATCTAAACCTAACCAATCGCCAATATCATTTATCAAAGCCAAAACAAGTAAAAAGAGAAAGGATGAAGTTGAAATAGGTTTTTGTTCGGGCAGCGCCATTTTTGCCATCTTTTCTTTTGTTGATGTCTTAAGTGAAACTGGTTTTTGGCTGTCTTTTAAACGAGATTGATTTAATGCCGCCGCGTTTTCCTGCTCTTGTGTTTTAATATCAGCCACCATAATAATTAATGATCTAAAAACTTATTAATAAAAAGCGCACCTTTAACTATTCTCTTAAGTTTCTCCTTCTTTTGCTAATTGCTCTTTAGCCTGTTGAATTGCCAATATTTGCGCCGGATCCGAAGTAATAATTTGGTCTTCTATATAAGAAGCAACTACTTTAATTGCCGCATATTTAGTGCCGGCAAAAAGCAAGGCGTCGCCAACCGCCGCTTCTAATAATAAAAACTTAAGTTCGTCATTTAAATTAAAAGTTTTTGCCACAACATCAATCGTTGTTGGCGATTGTTTAAATAAAAACTGCAAGGAAGAATTTGCTAAAATTGTCCTTCCATATTCTGAATTTAGGAAATCAGCAACATCTTGAGTAATAGTGGTAAGGCCAAAGAAATATTTTCTTGCTCTTTTGGCTATGCTTTGTAAAAATTGCGCTCCTTCCTTATATCTTAAAAGCAACCAAGCTTCATCAATTATCATAATTCTTTTTTTAAGGTCGCTTCTAATAAGATTCCAAATATAATTTAAAATCAAATACATAGCAATAGGTCTTAATTCCTCTTGCATATCTCTTACAGAAAAAACAACTAAACGATTTTCTATCTTAACATTTGTTGGTTGGTTTAAAAATCCAGCAAAACTGCCATCAGTATATCGTTCCAGGCGCCTCACTAAATTTTCACTGCCCTTCATCCCTTCTAAAATTGTCTTTAAATCGCTTAAAAGAGGCGAAGTCATAATCTCTTCAATTTTTGTTGCCTGCGTTATGCCTCTGGCAGCATAGACCTCAAAAAGCGCTCTATCTAACATCGACAACTCCTCCGCGTTTAATTCGCCGAGTGCGATTTTTAAAAGTCCAGTAAGATTAATTATATTTTCCTGCAGCATATCGGCAACGGTCTCTCCCTCTCTTTTTGGCGGAAAATCAAAAGGATTGATGTGTTCTTTAGACGATAAAGAAATATTAATAATAGTGCCGCCAACGCTTTGAGCAAGGTAATGATACTCATTTTCCGGATCAATAATAATAATGTCAACGCCTGTCATTAAAGACCTTAAAATTTCTAATTTTGCCGCGTAGCTCTTGCCACCGCCTGATTTGCCAAAAATAACCATATTGGAATTTTCAAGACTAAATCTATCAAAAAGCACCAAAGTATTGTTATGACGGTTAATGCCGTATAAAATACCCTCTTCAGCCGATAAATCGCTTGATATAATAGGAAAGGTGGTTGAGGCGCTTTCAGTATTGAGGCTAGTATTAATAAATAATTCATCATTGGTTAATGGCAATGTTGAATTAAAACCGGCATCCTGTTGAAAAATTACCGATTTAGCAAAAATCATTCTGCCATTCAAAATTGAATTTATTTCATTTTCCGTTTCATTAAGCTGCTTCAACGAATCGCCGTAAAGAGTCACATAAATACCAACTTTAAAAAGTTTTTCATTTCCTTGAATTAACCTGTCCCTTAATTCTTCAATATTAGCTTGGGCGGCTTCTAACACCGGATTTCTAACCTGACCTTTTTCCTGTTCTATCATTATTTGCGATTGAACTTCGGCAAGTTTTTTTCTTAATTTTTTTAAAATCTCATTAGAATCTAAAGGATGATAAAAAAGGGATATGTCTAGAATCTTATCCATATTAATTATGGGCAATAACCAACCGACATTTAGATAAGATGGATAACTAATAACCGCAATAGTTTTTAAAAACTTCTCTCCTAATTGAATATAATTGGCTGTAACTTTAACGGCGTTTGGCGCAATTATATCTTTAACAATATCTTTTTTATTATGTTGTGGGATTATAATAGTCATATAACAAATCTATTAACGCTTCGCCTTCAACAGGAACGGCTTTAATACCAATGCGGCTTAAGCCGCTTATAATATACTCTACTCTTTGATTCAATTGGGTCTGCCACTCAAAAAGCTGTTTCTCGTCTATTTCTTCCTCTTTTTTCTGTTTCTTGCCAAAAATCCCAAATACATTCGTCAATTTTGTTTTCAAGCCAGAAGCTGCTTCGGCTAAAGGTGGATAATAAGGCACACTTAAATAAAATCTTTTTGTTGAAATATTACCTATCTCTATTAAATTCCTGACAAAATTTAAATATTCTTCAGCCTGCATTTTAATTAATGGACTGGCTTCTGCCTTAATTTTTTCATTAAGGCTTTCTATATAACTTTCTATATCAGCTTTTCTTGAAGAAACAACAACTTGAATAGGAAAGTCTAAAGAATTCAAAAATGCTTGGTAATGAGCAATGATTAATTCTTTTTCTTCTTGAGATTTTAATTCAAAATTAACAGCTGACAGCATTAAAATTTTTCTAATGCCGCCCCTCTTTAACACAACTATATCTTTATAGATATCCTTAATCGCTATAAACTCCTGACTGGCTTCAATATCTTTATTATTTTGCACAATCTTGTCTGCCATAATATTTTAACTTTTAATTTTTTAAAAATTAATTTTCCGCGCCATTTCTTCTAATTTTTTAGTTGGCGTATATTTTTTAACTTTAGGCAAAACGGAAATTTTTTCTTTGGGCGCTTCTTTTTTAATAAGTGGCGCTTTTGGCGCTAACTCTTCTTTCTTCCAGAAAAAAACTTT
>JBBIUM010000005.1:0-20959 GCA_037440245.1 Candidatus Yanofskyibacteriota bacterium
GAACTTTTAACCTCCATCCATTATAATAGTCAATTCCAATAAAATCTTGTTCTTCCCCAATGGCAACATTAAAACTTAAAGTTTCAATAGCAGTTATGAAATTAACAATAGTAACATCATTTTTTGACTTCGGATTCGCTGGTTCGAAATATTGAGCCGCCGAAGCAAAACTAATTAGAGGTTTAATACTTTTTTGTTCCATTACTTCGTGGATTTTTTTATAAGCAGCGCGATGCGCTGCCAATAAATTGCCGTAAGTCCAGCTAAAATTTGTCAGTCCTTCAACATCATCTAAATTAACTTTTTGATAAGGAGGCCAGAGGCCTTTTATGTACCCTGCCATCAGAGTTATCTGCGGCTCATTAAAAGTCAACCACCATTTTATTTTTAGTGGAACGCCAATTTGTTTGGCAACAAATTCCGCATAACGGGCATAATAAAACCAGGCCTTTTGATTTTTCCAGCCGCCTTTGGCGCTGAACCATTGCGGTAACGCAAAGTGATTCAGGCAAACCATCGGTTCAATCTTTCTTGATCTCATAAAGCGAAAAATTTCTTTATACTTTTTTACCGCTTCCATATCATATTTCCCTTCCTCTGGTTCAATTCTCGCCCATTCCAGCGAAAAACGATGCATTTGAATGCCAATCTTTGCCGCTAGAATAAAATCTTCTTGATAGTGATTAAAAAAATCATTTCCTTGTCCCGGTCCTTTTTGCGGCGGCTTCATATTCTTAATATGTTCCGCCCAATCGCTTTTTCCGTTGCCGCCTGTTGATTGAAAGTCGGAAGAAGCAGTACCGAAGAAGAAATTTTTTGGAAGATTAATTTCGGTTGGCAATAGGATTTTATCGTCTTCTAATTCACTATTTGAAAATTTTAGAGTTGAATCATCATTCACGTAATTTATTGACAAAATAGAAACCACGGCAACTAAAACTAATATTAAAAAATTTTTTTCAATCATTAATTCCTCCTCTTTTATTTGATTATTAAAATACTTTTAGAATTTTATAATAACTCTTTTTGATTTTTTTACAAGATGATTTCTGTAATATTCTTGTAATTGTTAATCAATTTTACAATAGTTTAAACTTATATTTTAAAACGGCTTATTATTTAACCGAATCATCAATAATTTTTAAAAATGTAAGTATCCTCTATAAAGTTCTTTATTTTTTATTCTTATTTGTTATAATAATTATTTGGTTATAATTAACTTGGTTAATTAATATGGTAATAAATTGGTACGGACAAAGTTGTTTCCGTATTCAAAGCGGAGAACTTAATATTTTAATTGATCCTTTTTCAAAGGAGATTGGTTTAGTACCGCCGCGTTTTAAGACTGATCTAATTCTAATTAGTCATGACCATATTGATCACAATAATATTTTCGAAGAAGAGGATATTTTTGTTATAACTAATGCCGGCGAATATGAATACAAAGGAGTAGATATTAAAGGGTTTGAATCTTATCATGATGAAGTAGGCGGTAAAAAATATGGCAAAATTACTATTTTTCTGTTGGTCATTGAAAATATTAGGCTTTTATTTTTATCTGATATCGGAGTGGATACTTTAGATAAAAAAATAATGGAAGAAATTGGAAACGTTGATATAGTATTTGTTCCTGTTGGCGGCGGCACAACTGTTAATTTTAACGGCGCTAGTCGTTTGGTTAATCAAATTGAGCCTAAAATTGTTGTTCCAATGCACTATAAGATTCCAAGGTTGAACTACAGAATAGATGGGAAAAAAATAGAGTTAGATGATACCTCAAAGTTCTTGAAAGAATTTGGTGTTTCCAAGACTAATGTTTTGGAAAAATTAACTATAAAAAAGAAAGATATAGAACAGATGAAAGCAGATGAGTTAAATATTGTAGTTTTGAAAGTATAAAATTATAAGTTTTTTTAAGTTTTGATTTAAGGGTGGTTATTTTTTATAGAGTTAAAGGTATTAAGGTAGAGACAAAATTAACACTATGTTGGATTTAAATAAATTGCCACGTTCAACTAAAATGATTATTTTGATAATGGCATTGTCATTTTCCGGGATAGTTCTGTTTTATCTTTGGATTTTATCATTTGATTTCAGTAAGTTTAATTTATCAGAAGTTTTTGAGAGCAATAGGAATTTACAGAATGCCGTAGAGAATATAAAATTGCTGCCATCTTTTTGGGAGGTTATTAAATCAAATAATTCGACAATTTTAGATATTGTTAAAGAAGCATTAACTGAGATATCCTCTTCAACATCTTCAACGCCACAAGAATTAAAAAATCAAGAATTTCAAAAACAAGAATTTGAAAAAAAGATAAAGGCGAATTTGGGCGATACAGTGTTTCAGTTTGAACAATTGCCGCTTTCTAAATAACTTTTTAAATTTAATTTTTGAGACTCTGAGGTTTTTAGAGCATTATGGATAATAAAAAAGATAATCAAAAAGAATATAAAAATGCAATAGGAAAAATTCAAGAAGTAAATATTGTTGACGAAGTTAAAGATTCGTATTTAGATTATGCAATGTCTGTTATTATTTCGAGAGCCTTGCCTGACGTGAGAGATGGGTTTAAGCCGGTTCATCGAAGAATTCTCTACTCAATGTATAAACTTGGCCTTCACCATAATGCCAAGCATTTAAAATGTGCCAATGTTGTTGGCGATGTGTTGGGTAAATATCATCCGCATGGCGATACTGCGGTTTATGACGCTTTGGTTAGAATGGCGCAGGATTTTTCATTAAGGTATCCTCTTGTTGATGGTCAGGGAAATTTTGGCAGTATTGATGGCGATTCTGCGGCAGCTTATCGTTATACCGAATGTCGGCTAACTAAAATTGCCGAAGAGATGCTTGCCGATATTGAAAAAGAAACCATTGATTTTATGTCTAATTATGACGGAAGATATCAGGAACCAACCGTGCTTCCTACTAAAATTCCACAGCTTCTTTTAAATGGTTCAATGGGTATTGCTGTTGGTATGGCCACCAATATTCCACCTCACAACTTAACTGAAATTGCCCAGGCAATTAAATATTTGGTAGATAATCCCCAAGACGCCACTACTGAAGATTTGATGAAATTTATAAAAGGGCCCGATTTCCCAACTGGCGGTTTTGTATATAATAAAGAGGAATTGATAAAAATCTATTCACAAGGCAGAGGTCCAATACTAACAAGAGGCAAAGCAGAAATTGTTGAAGGCAAGCGTGGCCAATTCCAAATTTTAATAACAGAAATTACCTATCAGACAAATAAATCTCAATTTTTGGAAAAAATTGTAGAACTCATCAAAGACAAAAAAATAGAAGGAATTAAAGATTTAAGGGATGAATCTGACAAAGAAGGTTTACGTATTGTTATTGAATTAAAATCAGACGCCTCGCCACAAAAGATTTTAAATAAATTGTACCGCTATACCGATTTGCAAAAAGTTTTTCATTTGAATTTGTTGACTCTTGTTGATGGGATTCAACCTAAAATTTTATCATTGAAAGCAGTTTTGGAAGAATTTATAAAATTTAGAAAATCAGTTATTACGCGAAGGACTCAATATGATTTAAAAAAAGCGCAAGAACGAGCGCATATTTTGGAAGGATTAGTTAAAGCGTTAAAAAATATTGATGCTGTTATTTCAACGATTAAAAAATCGGAATCGCGCGAAGATGCTAAAATTAATTTAAAGAAGAAATTTAAATTAACAGATATTCAAGCAGAAGCAATTTTAGAAATGAAACTTCAAACTTTGGCGAATCTTGAAAGAAAAAAAATTTTGAGCGAGTTGGAGGAAAAGAAGAAATTAATTAAAGAATTGGAAGATATATTGGCAAAGCCAAAAAGAATTTTATCAATCATTAAAGAGGAAATGGACAATTTATGCAAGAATTATTCTTTAGAAAGAAAAACAAAAATAATAGAGGAAGGAGTTAAAGAATTTAAAGAAGAAGATTTAATTCCCGAAGAAGAAGCGGTTATTATTTTGACTTCAAGCGGTTATATAAAGCGTGTCAAACCTGACGTTTGGCATGTTCAAAGAAGGGGTGGTAAAGGAGTCATTGGATTAAATACAAGAGAAGAAGACATTGTTAAACATTTTTTTAATTGCAATACTCATGATAATTTAATTTTTGTTACCAATAAAGGCAAGGCATTTCAGGTCAAAGCTTATGAAATTCCAGAATCAAGCCGCATTAGCCGTGGGCAACTTTTAATTAATTTTTTAAACTTGCCAACTAACGAAGAGATTAGTGCCATTATACCTGTTCCAAAAAAGAATCCGCCAAAGTTCTTGTTGATGGCAACTAAAAATGGTATAATAAAGAAAGTAGAAACAGAGGTGTTTAAGAATATAAGAAGGACCGGCATTAAGGCAATTAATCTTGATGATGGTGATGATTTGAGATGGGTTGCTGGCATTTCGCCAGGTCAGGATGTTTTTCTAGTTACAAAATTAGGGCAATCAATAAGATTTAAAGAAAAAGATGTTCGTCCCATGGGAAGATCAGCGGCTGGGGTGAGAGGAATTAGATTAAAAAAGAACGACGAAGTTGTCAAAATGGCGGTGGTTTTACCAGAAAAAGATTGTAAACAAGAAGTTTTGATTGTTACCGAGAAAGGATTTGGCAAGAAAACAAATATAAAATTTTATAAAATTCAGAAAAGAGGTGGTTTTGGGATTAAGACAGCAAAAGTAACTTTGAAAAATGGTCCTGTTGTAGCCTGCGAAATTTTAAGAGAAGAAGATGAAGAATTATTAGTCATTTCTGCAAAAGGTCAGGTTATAAGAATTCCCATTAGTCAAATTTCAGTTTCGGGAAGAGATACTCAAGGAGTTAGAGTTATGCGTTTAGATAGCGATGATAAAGTAGTTTCAGTAACTTCTTTATAAATTAAAATTATAAATTTGAAATTGGATTTGTTTAATTAAATTTTTATTATTTACTAGAGTTTTATAGTTAAAATTTTATTTTAATTTCAACACAATTTCAATTAATTTTTAGCTTAAAGTTAATATGGATAATTTTATCAAACCCGAGGAAGTTTTAAGACAAATACAGATAGATAAAGGGGCCGTTGTTGCAGATTTTGGCGCTGGTAATGGTTATTTTACAACAATTTTAGCGAAACAGGTTGGTTCTGAAGGAAAAGTTTACGCCATTGATGTTCAAAAATCAGTGCTTGAGGCTCTAAGGAGTAAATTTAAAATTTTAGGAATCTATAATACAGAATTTATTTGGGGAGATTTAGAAAAAAGCGGAGGATCAAAAATAAGCAATGAAACGGTTGATTTTGTTTTAGCTTCTAATGTGGTTTTTCAAATTCAAGACAAAGCAGAATTTTTTAAAGAAGTTGTTCGTGTTTTAAAAAAAGGCGGTGTTTTACTTGTGATTGATTGGAAACCTGAAGCAGCCGCCATTGGAAATTTTGGCCCGCCGCTTAATCAAAGAATCGCAAAAAATAAGATAATGGAGATGGTTTCAGCAGCGGGACTAAAATTCCTAAATGAGATTTCTGCTGGAGCGTATCATTATGGTCTTTTATTTCAGAAAATAAGTGGCGTTTAATTTGAAGTAGGCTTTTTAAAATTTTATGTTTCTTAGATTATGAATTTTTTAAGAAGAAAACCTGTTTTAATTTTAATAGCCGTTGTCTTGACGATTATCATTTTGATTATTGTAGGTATTAAATCACGGTCAAAGCCAGTTTATGCCGAACTTCAATTTTGGGGGGTTTATGACGATAAAGAAGCGTTCGATGCTTTGATAAGTGGTTATCAGCAAGCAACTGGAAATCTGGTTGAGATAAAATATAAAAAGTTTGACAACTATGAGGAGTATAAAAAAGCCCTTGACGAAGCTTTAAAAAAAGGCGCCGCTCCTGATATTTTTATGATTCATAATTCGTGGGTCGATGAATATAAAGATGTAATTCAGCCATTTTCTAATGAGAAGGTCTATCCGTTAGTAAATTTTAAAAATGATTTTGTTGATGTGGTTTATAATGATTTTGTCCAAAATAATAAAATTTACGCTTTCCCTTTTTATGTTGATACTTTGGCGCTTTATTATAACAGAGATTTATTTAATAAAGCAGGTATTGCCCAGCCGCCGGCAACATGGGATGAATTTTTAAAAGACGTTGAGCTTTTGACTAAAAAAGATAGCGCCGGCAATATTGTTCAAGCAGGCGCCGCTATTGGAATGGCACGAAATGTCAATAGGTCTACCGATATTTTAACATTGTTAATGCTTCAAGGCGGAGCCAAAATTTTTGACAAAGAGAGAAATGATTTTGTTTTTAGTCGGGAATCTGCAGCTGAAAGGGCTTTAACATTTTATACTGATTTTGCTAACCCGATAAAAAAAGTTTATACTTGGAATCAAAATATGCATTATTCAATTGACTCTTTTTATGAAGAGCAGACAGCAATGATGTTTAACTATTCTCATCAAATAGAAATTATAAAATCTCGCGCTCCTTATTTAAATTATCGTATAGCAAAAATGCCGCAGATTGATCCTGTTTCTGGAAAAGTAATTAATTATGCAAATTATTGGGGCGGCACTGTTTGGAAGGGCTCTAAGTTTGTTGAACAAGCATGGGGTTTTTTAAGATATATGACAACTTCTCCGCAAAATTTAAAAAAATATTTATCCTATAGCAAAAGGCCAACGCCAAGAAAAGATATGGTTAATCAAGAGCGATTGGATTTAGAACTTGGAGTATTTGCCGAACAAGCTTTATCGGCATCTTCTTTTTATCAGAAAAATCCAGTGGCTATTGAAACAGCTTTTGCTAATATGATAGATAATGTAGTTTTTGGGCGTTACAATATTAATGAGGCTTTAAAAAAGGCCGAAGATGAACTTAACGCCACTATAAGATAAATTTATAGAAAGAAAAATTAATATCGCTATCTGATTTTATTATTTTACTTAAAACATTTATTATATATTTTTAACTTTTAGGATAATAGTTTTAGATTTAAAAAAGATGTTAATAAAGTTAGGTATAAGCGATAATAAGAGATAAAAAAATGACCAAAAATAGTAATAAAAAATTTAAATTCACTAAAAGAACTTTATCTATTATTTTAATAACAATATTTGTTGTTTATTTAGTTACTATTGCCACAAGTGTTTACGCCGAAAAGAATGATAAAAATAACGATGGCAAAAAGTGGGGATGGTGGCGGCCACTTGTGCCTTGCGGTATAGAATCAGATCCTTCGCGCAACGAACCATGCGATTTTTGTCATATATTTCAACTTGTTAAAAATTTAATTGATTTTTTTAGTTTTGAGATTGCGCCTCCTTTGGCAGCCGGCTTTTTCACGTATACCGGTATTTTATTTTTGCTTTCAAAGGGCAATGCTAATAAAGAAAAAGAGGCTAAAGAAGTGGCAACAAAAATAGTCATAGGTTTGCTTTTAATTTATGGCGCTTGGCTTATAATTTCAACGTTAATGAGTCTGTTTTTTTCTAATGCGGGAGATATTAAAGAAACATGGTGGAAAATAGAGTGCAAAAGAGTGTCATTACCGCCACCACCGCCTCCTTTGCCATCGGCAACTTCTTCGCCAACTACTTTACCGCCTGGCGAAGGATTAAGATGGAATGAAACAACTAAAACTTCAGAACAATTTCAAATGTTTGCTTCGCCAGAGCTTATAAATTTTACAGGGTGTTTTAGCGGGAAGCTCAAAGAGAAAGGTTTAACCGTAACAGTTACTGCTGTTGCTGATTATGCTACCTATAAAAAATTTAGAGGTTATCCAGATGGTAAAAATTGTTTTGACGATAAAGAGTGGTCGCAGCCACCCTGTGCGCATTCCCAATTTTCTTGTCATTATGGCGGTAAGAAGTGTCAAGATAATAAATCTTATTCTTTGGATATAGCCAGCACTGACGATGAAGTTCTAAATGCGGCTCGAGAATGCGGCGCAAGTGAAAATGACGCAAGAGTTGAAAAGGGTAATCATATCCATATTGATGCACCCGGCGCCGATGCCAAATGTGATTGTCCAACCTTTAAAAGATAAAGGATTTTAAATCTTTTTAAATTTTTAGAATACGAGAATATTGTTTGCAATTAGAATTTTTGATATAATTAATAATAATATTGTAATGGTTAATATTTTTAAAGCCAAAAATCCAAATTATATCAAAGAAAATATAAAAAAATGATAAAATGTGAAAAAGAATGTTTTTTAGATTTTTATTTTAGAAAATCTCTTTTTCTTAAGCAGTTGTAGTTATTTTGTTACTGAATTGATTAGTTAGCGCAAATATTTATGATGAAATCTATTAAAAATTTTTGGAAATATATTACAGGCTTGATTTTAGGATGGCTGGTTGATTTTTTAGTATTGGCAGAAGGGACATCATCGACAGAAACTATTGAAATACCCAATCCTCTAGGCTATGAAACCTTTACTGATTTACTTGCGGCAATTCTAAAATGGTTGACAATAGTTTCCGCGCCAATTACTGCTGTAGTTATAATTTTTGCTGGTTTTAAAATGATAACTGCTGGCGATAAAGAAGAAACAAGAAAAGAAGCTAAGAAGACAATCACTTACGCGGTTGTTGGTTACATAATTATTCTACTTTCCTGGAGTATAGTTTTGGTTATTAAGGATTTTCTTGGGGTTGATTAGAAATTTTTCATCAATTAATTTAAATATAACTGGTCGATTTCTATGTTTTTAATTTTTAGGTTTAAAAACATAGAAAAATTTATTATAAATTTATAATCAATGGCCATTGATTAGTAAATTAAATTAATAAAAAATTATATCAAATAGCAGAAATTTAATATTATGTATTATTTGTATTATTAAGTTTGCTATTTGATATAGTAGATTCAATAATTCGATTATATTTTAGTTTGCCAGCCTGAAGTATAAATCGAGTTATTAATACCAAATATGAAAAAATTAGTCAGTTATTTAAAGTATGTTATTTTATTTCTTCCGCTTACGGTTTTAGCGCTAGAGCCAGAGCCATCGGCGCCTATAAAAGATATTTGCGGTGTTTATAATTTGATTCTTAGAACCGTTAAATACTTGATAGTTTTTGCTATTGTTATTGGCGCTTTGTGGATTATAATTTCTGGTTTTAAATTAGTAACAGGAGGTGACGAAGAGAAAAAGAAGGCTAAAAGCAATATTTGGATGGCAATTGTTGGTATTGTCATTGTTTTGTTAGCTTGGTCAATTGTTGCTTATGTTATACCTGGATTCTTACACATTGATACGACAAAGTGTGAATTTATTAGTCATGAGTTGGAGGTGTGAGAGTGATAGCTGTGGTGGCACCCCAGCATTCTAGCCTGAGAATGCTTTTTAAGAACTTAGAATAAGACTATATTTGTAAAAATTTTTAGAACCTCAATTTTTGAAGGATTGAGGTTCTAAATTTAATTTGATGAATATGACAAAATTTATGGTGTTAAAGCATGTCCCAAACTTCTCAATCAGCGCAAAAACTTGATTTTTTAGACCATTGTGTTAAACTAATTATAAATTTGCAGAAACTGCTTTAAATTTAAGTCATTTAAAATTTATTTTTTAGTAAATTTAGTAAATCCTTATTTTAATTTATTATGGGTGGTGTTCAGAAACAAAGACACACAAAAGGACGGCGGAACAAAAGAAGAAGTCAAATTAAATTGCTGGCTACCAATTTAACGAATTGCGCTAATTGCGGTAGGGTAATTTTGCCTCATCGCGCTTGTTCTTTTTGCGGTTATTATAAAGGCAAAGAAACTTTTAAAATTAAAATTAAGACAAAGAAAAAAAGATAAAATTTACAATTTAGATTTATAGTCTTAGAATATTTCCTTTATTTAGAGATATTTTAAAAACTTAAGCCTAAATTGTAAATTTATCTCAAACATGGCTTCTCGTCATTTATCTCGTTCTATAGCAATGCAATCGCTTTACGAATGGGATTTTTATAATAAAGAAAACGATTTAAAAAATATTTTGGAAAGAAATATAAACGAATTCGGTCCCGGTTTAAATGATGAAAATAAATTATTCGCTTTTAATTTGGTTGAAGGTATTTCTAAAAATTTAAAAAGAATTGACGGGCTTATAGCCAAATGCGCTCCTGCTTGGCCCTTGGACCAGATTGCAATAATTGATAGAAATGTTTTGCGAATCGGAATTTTTGAACTGCTTTGGGGTGATTATAAACAGGCGCCTCCAAAAGTTGTTATCAATGAAGCTATAGAATTAGCTAAATCATTTGGCGGAGATTCTTCTGGCAAATTTGTAAACGGAGTTTTGGGAACTATTTATCGTTTAATTGGCGAGCCGGGAAAGAATGATGAAGGCAAGAAATTAGAAGAAGAAAAAGCAGCTAATGAAGGAGAATCAACTGACAATAATTTATAATTTGAAAAGAGGAATTTATTATTAGATCAAAAAGGTCTTTAAATAATTGTGAAAGATTTTTCTCTTCTTGAAAAAAAATTAAATATTTTTTTCACTAATAAAAATCTTTTATTGCAAGCCTTTACTCATCGCTCTTACTTAAACGAAAATCCTAAAAGCGGCATAGCGGAACATAATGAAAGGTTGGAGTTTTTAGCCGACGCTGTTTTAGAGTTGGTTATAACTGATTATCTTTTTAAGAATTATAATAACCCGGAAGGAGAGTTGACAAGTTGGCGGGCATCTTTAGTTAATTCTTTAATGTTGGCAAAAATTGCCAGATCATTAGGTTTTGAAGAATTTTTATTGTTAAGCCGTGGCGAAGCCAAAGATGTTGGAAAAGCGCGTGAATATATTTTAGCCAATACCTTTGAAGCCTTTATTGGCGCGCTTTATTTAGATAAGGGATATAAAGTTGTTTCAGAATTTATTAAGAGTCATTTAATTCCGCAATTGCCGGAAATTATCGAAAAAAAATTATACAAAGATTTTAAAAGTTTATTTCAGGAAGAAGCTCAAGAAAAAGTTGGCATTACTCCAACTTATGAAGTTTTAGATGAATGGGGGCCTGACCATGCTAAAAATTTTAGAATTGGGGTTTTTTTAAACGATGAAATGGTTGGCGAAGGAGTAGGCTCTTCCAAGCAAGAGGCGCAACAAAGAGCAGCCGAAGCGGCTTTAAATAACAAAGGTTGGTTATTAAAATAATATTTGGTTGCCATACTAAAAAGTAAATTCTACTTTTAACAAATGATTAATAAAAAATTAAAGATATTAATAGAAAGAAAAAAAAGAGACGGCGATTTAGCTGTTTATTTTTATCTTCCCTTTTTTAAGAAAAAGAAGTTATTTAGAATTGAAAGGACCGATGAACTTTTGGAAATTTTTAATGACATTTTTGGTAAAAAAAGGCCTTTAAATATTAGCAAAATTGAGTTAAAATTTAAAGGCAATGTTGGTTTGTTAAATAAAAGAATTGCTAAGGCCATTGTTAAGGCTTTGGATTTTATTTGACTTGCCATTGAGTGATAGAGAAATATAAAAATATGTTTTTAAAATCTTTAGAAATTAATGGATTTAAATCTTTTGGCCAAAAGACTGTTTTTAATTTTTCGCCAGGGATTACTGCCATTGTTGGTCCTAATGGTTCTGGAAAATCTAATATTGCCGAAGCAATACGATGGGTAATGGGTGAACAAAGTTTAAAAAGTATTCGTTCAAAAGATGGCGCTGACTTAATATTTAATGGTTCTTTAAATAAGCAAAGGTTACATAAAGCGCAAGTTAATTTATATTTTGATAATAGTTTAAAAAAAATGCCGATAGATTTTGAGGAAGTGATTATTTCAAGAATAGTTTATCGGGAAGGAATTAATGAATATTTTATAAATAATAATCAGGTTAGATTAAAAGATGTTGTTGATTTATTGGCTTCTTCAAATATTGGTCAAAAAAATTTTTCTGTGATTAGCCAGGGTTTGTCTGATAGTTTGATAAAATTAAATCCAAAAGAATTAAAGTCAGTTATCCAAGATGCAGCAGGCATTAGGCCGATTGAATTAAAAAAAGAAGAAGCTTTAAAGAAACTAAAGAGTACCAGAGAAAATATTGAGAGGATAGAATTAATGAAATCAGAAATAGCGCCGTATCTTCGCAATCTAAAAAAACAAGTTTCGCGTTTTGAGCAAAAAGAAGAACTAGAGGTAAAATTAAAAGATTTAAAACAAATCAAATTTAATTATGAAATAAACAAAATATTGGAAAGTAAAAATAACTTTTTAAACCAGAAAGAAGAATTAGCTAAAAAAATTAAAGCTATTGAAGAAGAAAGCGAATGCTTAGCAAAAGAAATTAAAAAATTAGAAGATGATTTTAATTCAAACAATGAAGTTTTAATTGAGTTAGATAAAAAAATTGATAATCTTCAGGAAGAAAAATTATATTATGAAAAAGAACTTTCTCTTATTGAGAGCAAACTGGAAATTGAAAAAGAAAAAAGAAAAATATCTTTATCTATTGATTTGAACTATGTCAAGAATAGATTGAAAGGAATAATCAATGTTATAGCTGAAGCTTTAAAGAAAGATGATAATCTTTTTACAAAAGAATGGGTAGGGAATATTTTTAATTCCCTGAAGAATTTTTTGAAAGAAATTGAATTAGGCAGTCATCTCAATGAGAATGAAAAAAAAGAAGTGGATAAAGAAACAAAACAATTAGAAGATGAAGCATTGGAAAGAAAGAAAGAATTGCAGAATAGGCTAAATTTAATTTTGAGTGATTTAGAAAAAGAGAAAAATAAACTGAGAATAATTAAGGATGAGGAGTCTTTGAAAAAAAATAAACTATTTGAATTAGAGAGGCGTCGACGCGAATTAGAAGATAATAAATATCATTTTGGAGAAAGATTAAAAAATATTAATGCTGAAGTTAGCCAAATAGAGATAAAGGAAAAAATTATAAAAGGAGATAATTTTGAATTTAATCCAGAATTAGCCAAAAAAATTTCCAAGGAAGAAATTGCTAAGATAGAAATAGAAATTGCTCGTTTGGAGAGAATTTTGGAAGAAGCCGCTGGGTTTGACAAAAACCTTATAGAAGAGTATAACAGAATTAAAGAAAGATACGAGATATTAGAAAAAGAATGCAATGATTTAACAAAGGCAGTAGAAGATTTAAATAAATTAATTAAAGAATTAGATTTAAATATAGAAAAGAAATTTAAAGATGCTTTTGCTCTAATTAACGAAAAATTTGACCTTTATTTTAAGATGATTTTTGCCGGCGGCAAGGCAAAAATTGTTAAAGTAGAATACGAAAGCGAAACAAAAGACGATGAAGAAAAAGAACAAGATGAAGATAAAGATTCCTTTCTTGTTGATTATGGCATTGAAATAAAGGCAGAACTGCCTGGCAAAAAAGCTTATAATTTAAATATGTTTTCCGGCGGAGAAAGATCATTAACTGCAATTGCGCTGCTTTTTTCCCTTATTTGCGTTGCCAATCCGCCTTTTATAGTTCTTGATGAAATTGATGCGGCGTTAGATGAAGCTAATTCTCGGAGATTTGCTAGTATTTTAAAAGAATTTACGAATACAACGCAATTTATTATTATTACTCATAACCGTGAAACTATGAGCCATGCCGGAGTTTTATACGGCATAACTATGGCCAATGACGGTGTTTCTAAAGTTTTCTCGTTAAAATTAGAAGAAGCCGTTAAAAATTACTAGACTAAATAAATTGAATAAAAATTATGCTATCAATAAGATTCCAAAGAGTAGGTAGAAGAAATAACGCTTCTTATAGAATTGTTGTGGCGGAAAAAAGACAAAAAACAAAAGGTAAGTGTCTTGAAGTTTTAGGTTATTATAACCCTTATACGAAAAAGGCCAGTTTTAAGGTTGAAAGAATAAATTATTGGCTAAGTAAAGGTGCTAAACTTTCTGGAAGCGTTAATAATTTATTAATTAACAATAAGATTATTAAAGGAAAGAAACAAAATGTTTTAAACCAGAGATTTGTTCAGAAAAAGGCTGCTGAAGAATTTTCAGCAGAGAAACCTCAAGGAGTAGAGGGCAATAACGAAAAAACTGAAGAAAAAATAGCGGAAAAGAAATAAAAGAAAAAATTGAGGTCTAAAAATTGAGGTCTTAAGCAGAGATAAACTTGATAAAGAAAGTGTTATTGGTAAGTAAAGTTGGGCTATTATTAAATTAAATTATTTAAAATTAGGGGAGAGAAATCTAAATTAAAAGTATCATTAGATTTTAAGAAATTTAGCAGTAGTAGCCAGTTAAATATATGTTTAATAAGATACTCAAATTAATAACTGCAAAAAACAACAATCAACCGGTTTCTTCTTGGCCGGTTAAAAAATCGACTACATCCGTTGCTAATTTTAAGAAGCGACAAACAAGCGGTTTTGAAGCGCGCTTCCTGAGATCGTTAAAAGGCGTTGATTTATCAAAAAGAAGAATCCCATTGATGATAAAGAAGGCTTCAGAAAAAGGGCCTATTCTTTGGCTTTGCGCTGCTATCCATGGAGATGAAGTTAATGGTATTGCGGTAGTCCATGAAGTTTTTGATTATCTGAAGAAAGTGGGTTTAAGAAAAGGCGCTGTTTATGCTTTTCCTTTAATGAATTTATTAGGTTTTGAGATAATTAGTCGCTATTCTCCTTATGATGAAGAAGATTTAAATAGAAATTTTCCGGGAAAGCCTCAAGGTTCTACTGCTGAAAGAATTGCCTACACTATTTTTAGCGAAATAATTAAAACTGAGCCAACTTTGGTTATTGATTTGCATACTGCTTTCGCAAAATCCGTGAGTTATATTATTATTGATCAACCTAATCCCCAAAAAAATAGTCCGGCAGTAGAAGAAGCTGTAAAGTATGCTGATAAATTTGGTTTAATTTGGAGTTATGAAACGCCAGAAACATCTCCTGGTATGAATACTTTAACAGGTTCATTGATTGAAAAAGGTATTCCGGCTTTTACCGTAGAACTTGGTGGCCCAAATGTTATAGATAAAAAATTTGTAAGAGAAGGAGTGGCAGGAATAAAAAATCTTTTAAAATATCTTGAAATAGTTGATGATGAAACCTTAGAATATATTGAATCGCCGTATAAGGAGGTGGTTAAACCAATAATGCCGCTTAAGTTTTCTTCTGAGGTATCAACACCGGAAACAAGCGGAATTTTGGAGTATAAGGTAGAACCGGGACAAATTATTGAAAAAAATCAAATTTTAGCGAGAGTGAGAAATGTTTTTGGTAAAATTGAAGAAATTATTCACTGGCGAGGTGAGAAAGGGGTTGTCTTGGCATTAGAAGATTTATCCGTTGCTTTTCCGGGTTTAGACTTATTTACTATTGCCGTATCGGAAAAGTAAAAAGTGGGAGAATAAGGGGAAGAAAAAAGAAGTGTTAGAAGACTTCTTTTTATAGAAAGAGTTCTGAGTTTTTATTGGTTTGGAGTTTAATAGTTTGTGGTTTTTTGGTTTTTCAAATGCATCTATCTATTGCATTTATTTGTTTTTTAGTCAGAAGTGTAGTATAAAAATTAATGATGGTTAAAATAGAAATTCAAAAAAAATATTTAAAAATTGGTAAGGCCTCGGAATTATTGGATTGGAATAAAAAAGAGTGGCTCATTTATCGTTGTTTTGAAACATTGCCTGGTATTTTTGTCTTAATGACATTCTTTTTGATTTTCTTTCTCTCTTGGAAGAAACCAATTTGGGTTGCAATATTTATTATTATTTTTGACGTTTATTGGCTTTTTAGAACAATTTATTTGTCTTTTCATTTGAGAAAGGGATATCAACTTATGAAAGAGTATCAAAAAGAAAATTGGTTAGAGAAATTGAAAAATGACGAGAAAATATTTTGGGTTTCTTGGCAAAAAATTTATCATTTAATAATTTTACCTATGTCTAATGAGGGTTTTGAAGTGGTAAATTCAACTTTTGAGTCATTAAGTAAATCTAATTATCCTAAAGATAAATTCATTGTTGTTTTAACAGCAGAAGAAAGATATAAAGAAAAAATATTGCCCATAATTGAAAAAATTCAAGAAAAATTTAAAAATTCTTTTTTTAGACTTTTGATTACAATACATCCTAAAGATATAGGCGGCGAATTAGCTGGCAAAGGAGCAAATGCGACTTGGGGGGCGCGGCAAGCAAAGGAAAAAATTATAGACCCCTTAAATATTCCTTATGAATATATTATAGTTTCCAATTTTGATATTGATAGCAATGTACCAAGCGATTATTTTGCTCGGCTTTCTTATGTTTATTTAACTTGCAAAAAACCTTTGCGTTCAAGTTTTCAACCTATCCCGCTTTTTATCAATAATATTTGGGAAGCGCCGGCTTTTGCGCGTCTTACTGCTTTCTCATCTACATTTTGGCAAATGATTCAACAATCAAAAAAATTTGACCAAATAACTTTTTCTAGTCATTCTATGGGATTTAAACCACTGGTTGAGATTGATTTTTGGCAAACAAATGTTGTTTCCGAAGATTCAAGAATTTTTTGGCAGTGTTTTCTAAATTTTAATGGCAATTGGCGGGTTGTCCCTCTTTATTTTCCGATTTATATGGACGCTAATGTAGCGTCAACTTATTTTAAAACTATTAAAAATCAATATAAGCAGCAACGTCGCTGGGCTTATGGTTCTGAAAATATTCCTTATTTTTTATTTAATTTTTTAAAAAATAAAAAATTAAAATTAAAATTAAAAATTATTTGGTCTTTTAGAATTTTAGAAAATTTCTGGTCATGGGCGACGGCTTCCTTGATTATTTTTATGCTTGGTTGGTTACCTATAGTTTTAGGCGGTAAAGAATTTTCTTCAATGATAATAGCCTACAATTTACCACGAATTACTAGTAATTTAATGACTATTGCTTCTTTTGGTTTAATTTTTTCTGCTGTTTTAAGCATTTTACTTTTGCCACCGCGTCCGCCAGAATACGGAAAATATAAATATTTATTTATGGTTTTGCAATGGCTATTATTTCCTTTCCAGGCAATACTGCTTGGAGCTTTACCGGCCATTGAAGCTCAGTTAAGATTAATGCTTGGAAAATATATGGGTTTTTGGGTAACAGAAAAATTCAGAAAAATAAAAAGTTAAAACCCAGCGGATAAATAAGGCGTTTCCTTTTTCTTTTTATAAAGAAAATATTAAATTAGTCCTTCAGCAATTTCGTTTCGTATTTTTTTCATTAATTCAATCATAAAACAAATATTATGGATTGTTGCCAAACGATAACCAAGTAATTCTTTGGCTTTAAATAAATGATTTATATAGGCGCGAGTATGATTTTGGCAAGTATAACAATTACAATTTTTATCTATCGGCTTAAAGTCTTTTTTAAATTGCGTATTTTCAATATTTATATTTCCTTGTTGAGTAAGCAATCGTCCATTTCTAGCTTCTCGTGTTGGTATGACACAGTCAAATAAATCAATTCCGCGGATAACGCTTTCATAAATATCCTCAATTTTGCCAATACCTAATAAATGCCGTGGTTTATTTTCGTCAAGTAAAGGTATTGTCCAGTTTAGAACAGAGAGCATATCGTGTTTTGATTTTCCCAGAGAGCCACCAACACCAAATCCATCGAAAGGAAGAGAATTAATAAATTTTGCACCCTCTTTTCTTAAATCCTCATATTCTCCGCCTTGAATGATACCAAATATTGCTTGATTTTTTTTAGTTTTTGCCTTAAGGCATTCTTCGGCCCAGCGATGCGTTCTTTTTAAGGCTTCCTTGGTATATTCATATGATGATAAAGGGGAAGTGCATTCATCAAATGCCAAAATGATATCAGCGCCTAAGTGTTCTTGTATTTCAATTGATTTTTTAGGCGTAAAAATATGTTTAGAGCCATCTAAATGAGAAGTAAAGACAACTCCCTTATTATTTATTTCTACGAGTTTCGGTTTTTGAGATTTATTTTTATTAAAGAGTAATTCTTTAGTTTCTTCATATTCTTCTTTGCCCGGGAAGATATTGGCAATTTTTCCTATGCCATGTTCTAGTCCAAAGCCTAAACTAAAAACTTGAAAACCTCCTGAATCAGTTATGATTGGTCCCTTCCAATTCATAAATTTATGCAATCCTCCGGCTTTTTCTATTACTGTGGCGCCAGGTCGCAGATACAAATGGTAAGTATTGCATAAGATAATTTGGACGTTAAGTTTTTTTAAATCATCAGAATCAAGAGTTTTAACTGTCGCTTGAGTGCCAACAGTAATAAAATTAGGCGTTTCTATTTCGCCATGAGGAGTTATTAATTTACCAATTCTTGCTAGGCTTTTTCTTGATTTTTTAATAATTTTAAATATCATATTACTTCGAATTGGTTTTTTCCTTGTTATACCAGATTTGTATAAAATTGTAAAATATTGTAAAATATTATTAAAATACAACTAATACAAATAAAATATAAAAATGTTAAGTTGCTAATTGCCAAATAAATTACAAATCATAAATAAATTTATTTGGCAGATTAGTATTTTAACATTGTAAGATTATGAATATAAATATAAAACAAACCATCGCTTTAATTATTACTTTAAGCATTATAACTTCAGCCGCGGCTACCTTATCTATTGAAACTTTATTGTCAAAATACAAGAATGCAGGTTTATCTGAGCAATGGCTTGAGCTATTCAATAAAAATAAAAATGCTTCTACTACTCAAGTGCAACTTATTACGCCGCCAAAAACAGTAATGGATTATGAAGCAACAATTATCTCCGTTGTGAAAAAGTCTTTCCCGGCTGTTGTAAGTATAGTAGGCACAAAGGACTTGCCTCTTTTAGAAAAATATTACATTAATCCGTTTGGTGATGACGAGTTTTTTAAACAATTTTTTGGAGACGAATTTAATATTCCTCAATATAGGCAGAAGGGGACACAAAAACAAGAAATTAGCAGCGGTAGCGGTTTTATTGTTTCAGCAGATGGTTTAATTATTACAAATAAGCATGTCGTAGATGAACCAGGCGCCGAATATACAGTTGTAACAACTTCTGGGGAAAAGATTCCAGCTACTATTATTGCTAAAGATCCCGTTCAAGATTTGGCAATTTTAAAGATTAACAAAAATAACTTACCATATTTAAAATTAGGTAATTCTAATAATTTAGAAATTGGTCAAACAGTTATAGCAATAGGCAATGCTTTGGGCGAATTTAGAAATACAGTAAGTGTTGGAGTTATTTCTGGTTTAAGTCGTTCAATTAATGCCACTAACGGTAATGTTTCGGAACGACTTGAGGGCGTTATTCAAACCGATGCTGCTATTAATAGAGGAAATTCTGGTGGTCCATTGTTAAATTTAAGAGGAGAGGTGATCGGCATTAATGTGGCCATGGCGTCATCTGCTCAAAATATCGGTTTTTCCCTACCTATTAATTTAGCAAAAAAAATATTAAATGATATTAAAACAAAAGGCAGAATAGTTTATCCATTTTTGGGAGTAAGATATATGATTATTAATAAGACAATTCAGGAGAAAAATAATTTACCAGTTGATTATGGCGCTTTAGTTGTAAGGGGAAGCGATCCTTCTGAATTAGCCGTTGTGCCTGGTAGTCCCGCGGATAAAGCAGGTATTGTGGAAAATGATATAATTTTGGAATTTGATGGTGTAAAAATTACTGAAGAGAATTCTTTGGCAAAATTAGTTCAAAATAAAAATGTTGGCGATATGGTGACGCTCAAAATTTTGAGTAAAGGTGTTGAAAAAACAGTTAAGGTTATATTAGAAGAAAGAAAATAAGCGCTTTTTTAGAATTCTGAATTTTATGTGTTTGGCCATTCCTCTTAAAATTAAAAAAATTATTGGGAAACGCGCTATAGCTGAAGGCGATGGTCATCTTCACGATGTTCATCTTGGCTTATTAAAAAATATTAAAGTTGGCGATTATATTCTAGCCAGTCATAATATGGCTTTGAATAAGATAGAAAATTCTGAAGCAAAAAAAATTTTGAAATTAATTAAAAATAGCTCTTTTAAATAAAGGAGGTTTTATGGATTTAGGTTTTAAAATAGCAGGATTATACGGATTAAGGCCTAATCGCCTTAATTTTTGCGGACCAGAAAAAGAGGAGGAGCGGCAGCTTATTTATGATTATATCTGCGGCAAAAAAGATTTTGACTATAATACCTTATTCAATATTTTTTCTCAATTTACTGGCGCTTTCACTTACTATAAACTAATTGCAGAAAAAAATTTAATAAAAAATCCTTTTGACGAAAAGGTGGTTAGGGCCTATTGGATAGGTAATGACTTGCTTGAGAAGATAAATAAAAATGATATGGTTCAAATGATAGCGAATAATTTTTTAGAATTAGGTCTTGTAGAAATGGCAAATTTAAGAATTGAAAATTTGCCTTCTTCTGCCAAGCCCCATCATAGTTTCAATGTTTACTATTTGGGGGCTGTTTCGGGCACGATTACCTTTAATGATTTAATACTGGATTTATGTCGAATAGGTTGGGGTAAGGTGAAAAAAGTTTTTATTAAGGAAGGAGTTGTTGATGTTGTTTATATGCCAATTATTAAGAAAAGAGAAAAATTTGTATTTGGTAGGCCAGTAGAAAAGAAAAGGATGTGGGATAAAAATTTAATTCCGAAAATAAAAAAAGGGGATTGGGTGACTTTTCATTGGGGACAAATTGTAGAAAAAATAAGCAGAAAAGAAGTGGCGGAATTAAAAAAATATACAGAGAATACAATTAAAAATATAAAATTGAAATATTGAAAAGACTTAAATTGTTTCAAAAATCAAAAAACCTCTTTTTGGATTTTTCAAAAAGAGTTTTTTAATTTTTTAAATCATTTAGAGAATTAACTTTAAAATCCAGCCTATATCAAATATAAACTTTAAAATTCTGATTGTTTCGGCTAAAGAGAAAAATGCAAAAATTAAATTGAAGAGTAAAATTACTTAATAGTAGTTAACAAGGCGCCATTAAGGTAAAATTT
>JBBIUM010000006.1:0-8852 GCA_037440245.1 Candidatus Yanofskyibacteriota bacterium
AACAAAGGCACTATAAAAGACGATTTTGAAATTTTCGCTGAAAATAATATTTACGCTATTGGAACTGATAATCAAGTTTGGCATTGGGATGGCACTAATTGGTCTCGTGTTACAAATGGCGGCCCGGGCGTTTTTGAAGCCATCAAGGTTGTTTCTAATTCTCAAATTTATGGCATTGGCAAAGATAGAAAACTTTGGAAATGGGACGGAACTAAGTGGTTAACTCTAGTATCAGCAGGATTAATAAAAGACGATTTTGAATTTTTTGCTGAAAATGATATTTATAGTATTGGAATGAACGGGGGAATATATCACTGGGATGGAAAAACTTGGAAAATAATAACAACTAAAGGCGCTGTTAAAGATGCCATTTATGTCACTTCTGATAAGAAAATTTATGGTATTGGCTTAAATGGAATAATTTATAGATGGGATAAAAATTCTTGGATTCCAATAACTTCTAATGTTGGTACTGAAGGCGTCAAAGACGATTTTGAATTTTTCGCTGAAAACAAAATCTATAGCATTGGTTTTAATAACATTGCTTCGGCTAGTTTACCTGTGTTATGGGACGGTAAATATTGGCTCAGGGCTGATGCCTGTAATTTTTCAAATCCAGCACAAGTTGCCAATGAATTGGCTGATTTAATAAAGGGTATTAAGGCTAAATATCCCAATATTATTTTTACAGAAACAGCATCAATGCCTCTTTCTGGTCCCGGCGTGCCAACATTGGAAGAATTAAAAAATTGGGTTGCTGAAAGAGAAAAGGAAGGTATTCATTTGCCAATTCTTTATCTTGACTATAGTCGAGCAAGAGCTTTACAACAAAACATTAATACGCCAGCTTTTCTAAAAGAAATGAAAAGTTTCTTGGAAAAATATAAAATAGGACTGGGAATTTTTGTACATGATAACTTAGGACCTTTTTCATCACCTACTTATTCCAATAAAGATTTTTACAATAATGCCATGGAGTGGATTCGTTTAGTTAAAAACGCAATCGGCGTGCCGCGACATATCCTATTCCAAAGTGTGCTTGGCAATAGTCCCTTTACCACCTTTGCTCCTGACAAAAACTTACCAGAAGGAGAACTATATACCTTTACCAATTTAATTATAAATGGCTGGAAAGAATTTAACAAAGATCTTAATTCCGCTAAATTCGTTTCTCAATCAGTTCCTTCCAAAGTGGCGGTAGGCCAAACTTTTACTGTTTCAATTACTATGAAAAATACTGGTAAGACTACCTGGTCTAATCAAGGCGCTGGTTATAAACTTGGCACTATCAATCTTCCAGGTAACCTTACTTGGGGAATAGGTAAAGTTAATTTGACAAATGGTGAAGAAATCGCGCCAGAGGAAACAAAAACATTCACATTCCAAGTTAAAGCCCCAAACATTCCCGGTAGATATAATTTTCAATGGCAAATGCTGCAAGAACTTGTCGAAGCATTTGGCGAACCAACTCCTAATGTTAAAATAGAAGTAGTAAGTTCATAAAATCAAAGTAAGAAATATTAACTTTCTTGTAATCTTAAGTCTTAATTAAGAAAGAAAGGGTCAGCAGAAATTTTTTGTTAATATAGAGGCAACAGTTAGCGTAGTTAAAAAATTTGACTTGGATGAATTAAAAAAATCTCTTGCCAAAAGAAATCCAGAAGAATTAAAACAATACTTTAGTCTTTATCCGGAAATAGAAAGAGCAGAAGTTGACTTATGGCCATTTTGGGTCAAAAAAGTTCCCCGCAATGTAAATAAAATTAAGATTTATATTAAAGCAAAGGAATAAGAGGTCGATTATCAATTTCTAATTATCAATTATCAACTATATGAACAAAAAAGTCATTATTTTTGCTATTTCAGGGTTTGTTTTGGGAGTGATTTTAACTTTGGTTGCAATATATGGTTTAGTTTTTACTCCCGCCCTTATAAAAACCCAACCAAAATACACAGGTACGGAAAGTAATAAATACAATAATAGCGGTTGTGATTTTTTTGATAATCGTCTCACAAGATGGTTAGGAGCTAACTATTTCCAAAAAAAATATGCAGAAAGAATGAAATCAGTTGGCGGTTGTTGGGGATGCTGGGGTGAATATGTATTATGTATTAGTAATTTGAAAAGCGGTAGTGGAGAACTACCTGTAAGATGGGAGTCTTTAAAATAATAAGGTCCTTAAATAAGTAACGCGAACTATTTAAAAAGGATTACTATTATATGGCTTTTTACGACACAATAAAGGCAAGCTGGATAAAAAATCCAAGAATTTTTTGTATTTTATCTTTCATTGTTTTAAAATAAGATAGACGCCAGATCCTATACTTCAGAAGCAGTTAAATAACGCAATTTAGTTCTTGGTCTTGGATTTTTTAAAATATTGGTAATATGGTATTTCTGTCCCAATATTGACTTTTTTAGGTATTTGCTATATAAATATATTATAGCATCTAACATAAATTAGATATTTATTTTTTTAAAATTAAAAAATTTAATGAGCGATAAACAAGTTTTAAAAAAGACTGGCCGAGTTATAGAAAATTTACCTAATGCTTTGTTTAGAGTGAAAATGGAAGATGGAAGTATCGTCTTGGCGCATTTATCAGGTAAAATGCGGATTTTTTCTATAAAAGTCTTGCCCGGCGATACAGTTGTTGTAGAATTTAGTCCTTACGACCTTACCAAAGGCAGGATAGTGCAAAGAATGTAAAAAATGAGCCAGTTATTTTAAACATTTTTCGCCTTTCGCTAAATTGCGGCGAGTTTTTATTTCATTTTGCAGTAATTCGAAAGTTAATTATTATATGAAAGTAAGAGCGTCAGTTAAAAAAATTTGCAATAACTGTAAAGTGATTAGAAGGAGAAATCGCATTTTTGTTATTTGCAAAAATCCTAAACATAAACAAAGACAAGGATAAAAATTTATTTATAATCTCTTATGTCTATTTATGTCTCTTAGAATCGCTGGTGTAAATTTACCAAATAAAAAAATATATGTTGCTTTATCTTATATCTATGGTATTGGCAGGCCACTAGCTAAAAAAATCTTAGCCGATCTTAAAATTGACCAAAATAAAAAAGCTGAAGAATTAACTGCTGAAGAAATTAAGATTTTAAAAGAGGAAATTGAGAAAAAATTGAAGGTTGAAGGAGAATTAAGAAGAGAGAAAATGATGAATATAAAAAGGTTAAAAGACATCGGCTGTTATCGAGGCGTCAGGCATTTAAGGGGATTGCCGGTAAGAGGACAAAGAACAAAAACAAATTCCAGAACTGTTCGCGGCAACGTGAGAAGAACCGCAGGAAGCGGAAGAAGAAAATTAGAAAAAACCTAAAAGTTAAAACAAAGGTAAAACTAAAATTAAAAAATAAAAACAAAACATTATGGGGAAGAAAAAAGTTTTAAAACAAACAACAGAAGATTTGCTAAAAGAAATTGAAACGAGCGAAGAAGGAACGATCAAAACTCTTAAAAAAATTAAGAGCGTAAAACATATAGAAAATTGCAGAGTTTATATTCAAGCAACCTATAATAACACCTTAATAACCCTTACTAATGAAAATGGTAATGTTTTAGCATGGAGTAGCGCCGGTTCCTTAGGTTTTAAAGGACCTAAAAAAGCGACACCATATGCAGCCTCAAAAGTGGCGGAACATTTAATTGCTAAAATAGAAAATTTGGGTGTTAAAAATTTAGAAATTTTCGTCAAACGAATTGGCGGAGGTAGAGAAGCGCCTATCAGATTTTTTGGCGAAAAATACAATATTGTATCAATAAAGGATATTACACCAATACCTCATAATGGCTGCCGACCTAAAAAACCAAGAAGAGTATAATCAAGAGTCTAATCATTATATTATTTATTTAATCAAATATATTTTTATTTCAGAAATTAATTTAGAAAAATGATATGCGTCTAATTTATTCAACTTGCAAAAAATGTAGAAGAGCAGGGGTTAAACTTTTCTTAAAGGGCGAAAAATGTTTTTCGCAAAAGTGTCCTATGATTAAAAGAAATTATCCACCAGGTATGCACGGACCTAAACTGGGCAGTTATAGAAAAGGCCTATCAAAATATGGCGAACAACTGATGGAAAAACAAAAAATTAAATGGTCCTATGGGATAACAGAGAGACAGTTAAAAAATTATTATAAAAAGGCAATCAAAAGCAAAGGGTTAACGCCGTTATTTTTATTAAGATTTTTAGAATTAAGATTAGATAACATCATTTTTAGATGTGGTTTTACTTCTTCGCGAAGACAAGCCAGAGAACTTATAAGGCATAATCATATTCTTGTCAATGGCAAGAAAATTTCAATGCCTAACTTTCAAGTTAATTTAAATGATGTTATCTCAATTAGGCCCTCAAGTTTGAATAAGAATTATTTTAAAAATTTATTAGAGACCATAAAAAACTATAAACAACCGCATTGGCTGGAGTTAGACAAGAATAATTTAACTTGTAAAGTGATAAAGCTCCCCGAAGAATCAGATGTAGAATTCTTATTTGATATTTCTAAGGTGATAGACTTTTATTCAAGATAATTTTAATTTATTATAATTTAGGAACAAACTGGCAGATAAATTTTAAATTTTTGAGAATTAAAATTTAAAATGCCAGAAAAAAAAATATGAATCCAATCAAATTTCCAGAAGAACCAAAAATAGTAGAAAAAAAAGGTAATTTGGCGGTTTTCGAAATTAATGGTTGTTACCCTGGTTATGGAGTAACTTTAGGAAATGCTCTACGAAGGGTTCTATTATCATCATTGCCTGGTTGCGCTATTACGACGGTAAAAATTAAAGGCGTGAATCATGAATTTTCAACAATTCCTAATGTGGCCGAAAATGTAATTGATATAATTCTTAATTTAAAACAAGTTAGATTTAAAATGTTTCAACCGGGAATCTACAAAGTTTTTCTAAAAGAAAAGGGGGTGAAAAAAGTAACTGCTCAAGATATAAAAGTCCCACCTCAGCTTGAAGTTGTCAACAAAGATCAAATTATAGCTACTCTAACCAAAAAGGAAGCGGAATTAGAAATGGAAATGGACGTTGAACAAGGACTTGGCTTTGTAACTACTGAAGAGAGACAAAAACAAAAATTAGAAATAGGAACAATAAGCCTTGATGCGATTTTTTCTCCAATTAAAAAAGTTAGTTATGAGGTAAAAAATATGAGAGTTGGAGAACGCACTGATTATAATAAATTGATTTTGGCTATAGAAACAGATGGCTCTATTAGCGCCGAACAAGCGTTAAAAGACGCAGCTGATATTTTATCAAAACAATTTGCTGTAATTGCGGAAAACATTATCATCCCTGAAGAAAAAATAAAGAAAGCAAGTAAGAAGAATGAGAAAGAAGAAAAAAATAAGAAAAAAGAAAAAGAGGAAAAAGCTCGAAAAAAAAGATAAGACAACCAAAAACAAAAAATAATTCTAGAAGATGAGAAGATAAGAAAATATTAAAAAAACTTTTTAAATTAAATCTCTCCAAAAATAATTTATGAGACATCGAAAAAAACATGGAAAATTTCATAGAAAAAGAGACCAACGTATAATGCTTATAAGAGGACTAGCGGAAAATCTGATTAGAAAAGGAAAAATTAAGACAACAAAGGCTAAAGGCAAAGCTTTAGTTTCTTTAGTCTCAAAATTAATCACAAAAGCAAAGAAAAATGATTTTAACTCATATCGTTATGTTAAAAAATTTGTCTCGCTTTTTGCAACTAAAAAATTGCACAATGAAATAGCAATAAATTATAAAGAGAGAAATGGCGGCTATTTACGTATCATTAAATTGCCTCCACGAAAAAGCGATTCTTCAGAAATGGTTATAGTAGAATTTGTTTAAAATATTTAATATAAAAAATTAATATTTCAAAGTCAAAGTATTTTAGTTAAAAAAATTTATGTCAGAAAAAATTGAGTCAACAAATTTAATAAAAATTGACGCCAGTGGAAAAATTTTTGGCAGGTTAGCTAGCGAAGTAGCCGCTCTTTTAAGAGGCAAAGATTTGCCCTTTTTCCGGCCAAATATAGTTGTCAAGAGAACAATAAATGTTTTTAATATACGGAAAATAAAATTTAGCGGGAAGAAAATTGATAAAAAAACTTATCATTATCATACAGGATATCTCGGAGGATTAAAAACTGTTTTTTTAAAAAATCTGTTTGAGAAAAATCCAGAAAAAGCATTTATAAAGGCTGTGTCTGGAATGCTTCCCAAAAATAAATTGCGTCGAAAAATGATTAAAAATTTAAAAGTTTCATAAAAATGCACTATGATTAAAAAGAAAAGTAGCAGCTAGAATTATCTAATATGCCTAAAACAAAAATTGCGAAAGTTAAAGTTAATAAACAAAAAAGAGTTATGGAAAAAAGCCAAGAGATTACAAAAAATAAAGAAAAAATTCTTAAATACAAAGAAGGCGTTGGTCGTCGAAAAACTTCTACTGCCAGAGTGCGTTTATTTTTAACTAAACCTCAAGAATCAGCCGAAGCGGGTAATTTTTACATTAACGGTAGACCTTATAAGGAATACTTCAAAGATCCAATCTGCCAACTTATAGTTGAATCAGCTTTAAGGAAATTAAAATCTTTAAACAGATTTGGAGTTTCTGTTAAAGTTTCTGGCGGCGGTTTTATGTCGCAAGCAGAAGCTATTAGGCATGGAATGGCTAGAGCGCTTGTCTTATTTGATAGTAACTATAAAAAGAAATTAAAAAAAGCAGGTTATTTAACAAGAGATCCGAGAATGAAAGAAAGGAAAAAATACGGTTTAAGAGGCGCGAGGAAGAGAAAACAATGGTCAAAAAGATAAAAAATTTTAGAATATTTATAAAAAAACGGCACTCACTTATTGTGCATGCCGCTTTTTTTATTAAATATAAATTAAACTTTTAAACTTTTTTAATACCAGTAGCATACCTAGATGCTGTTTTAATTGCTTCTTGAGCTGTTAATTTTTGCCATTGATTAATAACAGGAACATAAATGTTCCTGACACCTGCCATATACATCAATACAGCGCAACGCAGGCAGGTAAACTCTCTTTCTCTACGTAAATATGGTTCATTACTTTTACCAAAGCCTGCAATATAAAACTTACAATCACCTAACCTTCTGACTCCTAGCCGTCTCACAACTTCCCACACCGCAAATTCTTCGGCATGAGCGCAGGCCCCGATCATCGATTCAGTTCTTGACTGAATCGATAATCGAATACATTCTGGTTCGCAAAGATAGTTCAACGGATCTAGTCTCTTGTTAGTTTCTGCTACAATAATATCATCATTATAAATTACCACACACCCGAACTTCATTTTTTGGCAATTCGAATCAAGAGCCACTTCAAAACAGGATCTATAAATATGATCTTCAAATAACCGGTTCTCTCCAGTTAATAATTTTTCTACATTTAATCTCAGAATTATGTATCTTTTTCTGGTAAAGACATTAGATAATAAAGACTGCCGTGTTCGCGGCTCTCCAATAGAAATTTCACAATTTTTTGGAAACTGACACCGCGTTAAATCAATTTCAGTTCCATCAGGTAAACGATTCCAATAATGAGAACCAGTAAACTTTTCATTATCATCTTGAAATCTATACATCCCTCTGAGAATCTCGCCGCCGCAGAAATCTTGAATCACTAATGACGTGACTGCACATTGTCCCCATGCCGGATTTTGTTTTGACCACTTTTTCTGGTCAAAAGTTGTCTCCCTTGACCAACACTTCTTAATCAACCTTTTGATTTCTTGAATTTTGAAAGTTCTATCATTCATGATAACCTCCTTGATTTCTCTTTTTTCTACTTTATATTAGAGGGTAAATACAACTTTGTCAAATTTTATAAATAAACCACCTTCCAAAACAATCGTATCTTGGAATAATTTGGCTTTCAATATTTTGCCCTACAAATAATTTAAGCTTTGCTTATTGAGGGTTTTAGCTATTTTACGGAAATATGCCGAAATATTAAGTAAAATAGCAGCACATCTGATATTCCTTTCCTTAAAATATTTTCAATTTAAATATTCCGTTTGCATTATAGAAATAAAGCCATTCTTTAATGATACCTATGAATCTTGGATTTTCTGTTTGAAATAAAACAAAGGAATTTATATAATCACGATCATCAATTTCGCTAATCTCTATATTATCATTTTTTGAAAAAATAAAATGCTCATTAGTTTCGTCCACCCAAATCATATCAAGAAAAAGAGATTTATTATTAATTTTAAAAAATTCGCCTCGGTATTTTAATGGCTGACTATCAACATCCTGAAGATAAAAAATAGATGTGCCTTTACCAATGCTATTAATAAGAAGTTTTTTATTGTCTGGTGAAATTTTAAATAAATTTACTTCATCAGTTATTTTTTGTAAAATTGAATCATTATTAAACATAAATAGTCTATTAAATCCGCCATTTGTCACTTCGGATATTAAAATTATTTTCCCGGCAAAAAATAATTTATAAAAAGCATCATTTGTTGCCGGCAAAGCATTAAGAGCGAGCCTCTTTATTATTTGAGAAGCCAAATCGAATTGATAAAGAGAAAAATTAGCATTATTAATAAAATATATTAAGCTTTTATCTTGAAGATAGCCGGAAATATTTTGAATTATTTCTGATAATCTATCGTTATTCAAATCAAGACTAAAAAGACTTTTGTTAAAAAGAAATAATATCTTTGATTCATCATTTTGGTCCCAAGTTAAATTTTGAATCTTGTCTAAAGGAATATTAATCATTGAATTGATAATATTGATTTTTGCGGTATTTTTTTCAAGTATTATATTTAACCAAACTGGTTGATTTTTTAAAAATAATTTCTC
>JBBIUM010000006.1:8862-16967 GCA_037440245.1 Candidatus Yanofskyibacteriota bacterium
AAAGCCAAAAGCAATAATTCTTGAAGCGTCTCTGGTACTAATTAGCAATCTATCTACTTTAATTTCGCTGTTATCTATGGGATATTCTTCAACTTTATTATTTTCCAAATCCAGTTTTTTAATAATATTGTTGCTAAAATAAAGAAATTTTTTTTCTGAAACAATGCCATAGATTGGAAAATCATTATTTATTTTTTCGATTACCGCAGTTTCTGGAACTAATAAAATATTTTTTAGTTCGGTAACCGCTTGCGGATAAATTTCCAATTTCTTATGCCAAGGGATATAGCCGTCCTTTTTTATTTCTATAAAGTATGTTTTTGGCAAAAGATTTTTGATAAACCCTTTATTTCCGATAATTTCTCCGAAACTACCCGATGTTCTACCTCTATATTTTCCATCAATATAAATACTGGCGTCAGCTTGTTTTGATTTTATAAAAAAAGCACCGGTTGGTATAAATTTTAATGATTTTAAATCAAAACGAAAGCCCTTGGCATAATAAACAACAAAAGAGGCTACTATAATGAATAATATTAATAAAAATGTTATAATAATTTTGTTAATAATTTTATCTTGAGTAATTTTCATAGTGTTTGCTATAATTTATCATAATTTCCCTATTTTGTGAAGCAAAGTTTATGAAATCAAGGATTATTATAAATCAGATTAGGCAATCAATTATTGCCACAATTGCTTATTATGATATATTCAATAAACCGCTTTCTTGTTTCGAGATTTGGAAATACCTTATTAGAATTACACCTAAAGAGAAAGTAATAAAGGCGCCTACTTACTATGAAATTTTGAAATACTTAACTGACGATAGAAAACTAAAACAAAAAATTTCAGAAAAAAACGGACTTTATTTTCTAAAAGGCAGAAACGAGATTATAAAAAAAAGATTAAATAATCAGAAAAGGGCTATTCAAAAATTTAGGATTATTAAAAAGTTTAATTTTATTTTCGGAATAACTCCCTTCCTAAAATCTGTTTTTTTAAGCGGCTCATTGGCTCAAGAAACAGCTACGGAGTCTAGCGATATCGATTTTATGATTATTGCTCGAGAAAAAAGAATTTGGACTTGTCGTTTTTTTCTTGTCTTATACTCCTTTTTATTTAAAAAATATAGACATGGAGACAAAATCAAAAATAGATTTTGCCTCAATCATTTCATAACAGATGACAATCTTTTAATCCGTAATAAAAATATTTATAATGCTCAAACTTATGCAAATTTTTATGAGCTGGGAAATAAAAGAATGTTGTGGGATTTTTATAGAGTTAACGAATGGATAGGAGATTATTTGGTTAATTTTAAAACAAATAGATTTTATAAATTAAGTCTTAATTTTTTCCGTTGCAGATTTATAGGAATTGTACTTGAATTTATTTTATCTTCGACACTTGGTGATATTTTAGAAGGAATTTTTAAAAAAATTCAATTATATTTTATAGAAAGGAATCCGCTGACTGTTATCGGCATTAAAGATGGTTCAGTGCATTACGATAATTACTCATTAGAATTTCACCCAAACTCTATTGAAAAAATTGTTTTAGGCAAATTTAATCAAAATTTAGACAAATTCTTAAATAAATAAATTATAATAAATATAAAAAATTTATGTCCAGAAAAAGAATCTTTATAGCCATTAATCCGCCTTTGCAAATAAAAAAATCAATTTCAAACTATTATAAACAATGGCCCGAATTACCCATTCGGTGGACGCCAATTAAAAATATTCATATAACTGTTCTATTTATTGGTTATGTCCAAGAAGAATTTATAAAAGATATTGTAAGAATTTGCCAACAAGTTGCTCAAGAAACGAATCCTTTTGAAATTCACCTATCTACCATATCATACGGTCCGCCTAATAATAAATTGCCAAGAATGATATGGCTCTCTGGGAAAGCACCTCAAGAATTAATATTATTAAGCGAAAAAATTAAAGAAGAGTTACTAAAACAGCCGGCATTTAAATACTGGCGGCCAGAAGAAAGAAACTTTCATCTTCATCTAACGCTGGGGAGATTAAAAATGTTTGAATTTAGACAAATGGATTTTATTCCTGAAGTTAACGAAAAAGTTAGTTTTAAATTTAAAGTTAATGGTTTTGAAATTATGGAAAGCAATTTAAAAAAGAGCGGAGCAGAGTATAAAATTATTCAAAAGATAGAATTTAAAATATGAAAAAGGTGGAAATTTTAGGAGTGAGAATAGATAACTTAACATTGGAGGAGATTTTATTTAATCTAGAAAAAAAATTATGCGAAGAAAATTTTAAAGGTTATATTACAACACCAAACCCGGAAATTATTTTAATGACGCAAAAAGACAAAGAATTATTAGAGATTATTAATAATTCTTATTTTGTTGTTCCGGATGGCGTTGGTTTAATTTTAGCGTCCAAAATTATAAGAAATCATTTGAAAAATAGAGTGCCAGGGATAGATTTAATGATTGAAATTTGCAAGTTAGCGGAAAGATTAAACAAATCTGTTTGTTTAGTAGGATTATGGAAAGAAGCAATTGTCGGCGCTATAAGTGAATTAAAAAAGAAATTTCCAAAATTAATAATTAGTAATGTAAACAAAGCTAATATTATTTTTGTTGGACTTGGAACGCCAAAACAAGAAAAATGGATTAAAAAAAATTATAATTTATTGCCAAACGCCAAAATATTTTTAACTGTTGGTGGCGCTTTTGAAATGATAGCCGGAATAAAAAAAAGAGCGCCAAAGTTTTTAAGAGTTTTAGGCCTAGAATGGCTTTGGCGATTTTTGCTTGAGCCACGAAAAAGATTTAAACGCATTATAAAGGCTGTTATAATATTCCCGTTTAAAGTTTTATTTTCTGAAATTTTTAGAAAATTTTGAAAAGCTATCACCTTCGCGCCAAATAGTTTAAATAGAATCATTAACGCTTGTTAATTTGACTATATCTTAGCCATCTAATTTTTACTTGCATTAAAAAATCGGTTTGTGGTATAATAAAAATGTCTGGTCCGTCCCCCCATACCCTTTTTCGATTTAAAGTCGAGTTAAAGGGTATGGGGGATTTCTATTAAATTTTATCGGCTAAATAATTTTTATTTAAAGATAAAAAGAAAAAAGGCAAAAGTATATTTCAATTTTTCATTTTTTAAGGTAAGATAAATAAATAATAAAAATAACAGAAACTATTCCTAATATGAAATTAGCTTACTGTTATCAAAAAAATAGCAAAGCAGGATTTATTTATTGGTTTAATAATAAGAAAAATATAACCTTCTATTTGTTGGTTATTTTTACCACTATTTTTATAGTAAATTCTAACGCTTCAGGGCAAGAGTTATCTTTGAATCTTTTAACATATTCAACTACCGAAATTCCATACATCTATCCTCGAAGTATTTGGGCTGATACTGAAGAAATTCAGAATTTATTAAATTGGTTACCAAATGAAACGGAGGAAAATGAAAGCGGAGGCACTAAGGCGCCAAACTACGCTAAAGTTAATAGAATTGTTATTCACGATACTGGTTGTAATGTTTATCTTTCTAATGGTCAAAAAAATCCAAACTGCAATGGTCCTAATGACAATGCTATTGCTTTAATAAAAAGTATTTTTAAACATCATGCCGTCAAAAATGGCTGGGGCGATATTGGTTATAATTATATTATTGATAGAAAAGGCAGAATTTATGAAGGCAAGTACGGTGGCAATGGTGTCCGCGGCGCTCATGTTTATGATTATAAGACTTGTAGCAATTTTAATATTGGTACTATTGGCATTGTGGTATTGGGGAATTATGAAAAAGAACAACCTCCGGAAATAGTTTATAAAAGTTTGGCAAGATTAGTTGCTTGGCTTGCCGAAGCAAATAATTTAAATCCTGCAAATGAAAATATCAAAACAATAATTTGGCAAAATCCTAAAAAAAATGGCATTAAATGCGATTTGGAAAATGGCAGTTTCTCTTATGAATTTCAAGGCCCAGTTGTTCTTGGCCATAATGATATAGAAAAAACAAATAGCGATCCTGGCAAAATAGATTTAAAGCGTGTTAGAAAAGAAGCAAATTATTTAGTTAATCAATTTAAAAATTATTATTATTCTACTTTTAACAGTGATTTAGTTTACAAAATTGAAGATGGCTTTCTAAAAGAAGTTGGGTATAAAAATGATTGGCAAGGTAAGAAACCAATAATAATTCTTAGCCAAGAACAACTAGGATTATTTCAAGAAGAAAATCAAAAAAATTTTACTTCTGGCGCGCTTCTTAAATCTTACACAATGAATAATGTTTATTTGTTGGGAGAAGATAAAAAGCTTCATTTGATAACTTCGCCAGAACTATTTAATAAATTTGGTTTTAAATGGGAAAATGTCAAACAAATATCTGATAGAAATTTAGCGACTTATCAAATAGGCAAACCCTTACTTTATCCTGATGGAACTTTAATAAAAGATTCTAAACAAAATATATATTTAGTTGAAGGCATTAAAAAAAGAAAGATTGCTTCTCAAGAAATTTTTATTAAAAATGGTTATCAAATAGATGCCGTAGTTGCTGTTTCCGATGAAGATTTAGAAAATTATGATGATGGCCCTGATATAGATTTGGCAAATGGTTCGCTTATCAAAGGTTCTTCCCCAATTGTTTATTATATTGAAAATGGCAAAAAACGGCCAATTAATTCTTTAGAATTATTTAACGCTTACAAATTTAAATGGTCGCAAGTTAAAGTTTTAAACGATAGCCAACTAAATAACTATCCAACCACAACTAACCTTTATTGGCCGGATAAATCTTTGATAATGAAAGATGGTGACTACCATGTTTACTATATGAAAAACGGAATAGCACATTGGATTCAAAATATAAATGTTTTTAAGTCATTAAAATTAAACTGGAGAAATATTGTCAAGCTTACCGCTAGTGAATTTAATCAATACTTATTTGGCGCAGCAATAAAAACAATAGCCGATTATAAAAATATCGATAAATTAGACAAAGAAGTTGTTCTCTCTTCGGCTACTATTTTTTCATCTCCTACTACTACCATATCTCAAGTATCTTTGCCAAATTCTAGCTCAGTAACTAACTCAATGGTTAGTGACAAATCAGATTTAAAACTTAAAGAAGAACCACGTATTAGAATAGGCATTTATAAAGTAAAAGAAGGAGCTTCGGTCCAAATACAATCAAAGAGCGCTTACAAAGTTGAATTTGAAAATGGCGAGACGATAAATAAGCCAGCAGGTTCAACTGCCACTATATTATATAGAAAAAATGGCATTGCTAAAATTTATGCCGACGACCCTCATGCAATTTTTAAAATTCTAAATTATAATGATATTCCCAACTGGAATAAAAATATAAATTATAATGAGTTTAGGGGTAAAATAGAAATTAAATATTCTCCTGTCTCAAAATCAGTATGGGTAATAAACGATATATTGCTTGAAGATTATTTAAAAGGAGTAGGGGAAGCATTAAATAATGATCCAATTGAATATCAAAAGACTTTTGCTATTATCTCACGTTCTTACGCATTATATCATTTAAGTAATGGCGGAAAATATAAAAATGAATTTTTTCATTTAAATAATACTTCAAGCGACCAACTGTATAAAGGTTATATTTTTGAGAAAATGGCGCCAAATTTAATTAAAGCAATTCAAGAAACGGAAGGATTGGTTTTAAAATATAATAATCAAATAGCCAGGGCTCTTTATTCTTCAGGCGCGCCAACAAAAACGCGGAACGCTTGTGAATTATGGGACGGAGAATTCTGCGATAGCTCAAAATATGGTTATTTAAAAGGAGGTATTGAAAGTCCAAGGGGCGCTGTCTATAAAAGGAAAAATTGCGATTTAAGCAATCACTGCGTTGGTTTAATGGCGGACGGAGCCCGCTTCTTGGCGCAATCAGGAAAAAATTTTGAAGAAATTTTAAAGTATTATTACCCCGAGGTAAGCATCGAAAAGATTTACTAAGGCATTTTAAGATAACTATATCAATATTTTTGGTATCGTGATTTAAACTATAGCATACTTTTCGGCTTTAGCAATTCACTTCTTATTTCTAACAATTAAGGGCGAAAAAAAACAGCCCAAGGTTTGTTTTTCCTTCATTTATCTAATTAAATTTACAACACTTACCTCACGATCGTGAGGTAAGTGTTGATAAAAAATTTGCTGCATTTCTTCAATACTAATATAGCTCTTTTAAAATTTTGAAGTTTATGATAAGCTAAAAATTACTTTTCAATCCTAATTTTCTATTTTAATATTTTCAAAATTTCTACAATTATTAAATTTGCAATTCGTCAGAAAATCAATAGAAAATCAATTTTATGCCTCCGCACGTTTCCATAATTATTGTTAATTACAATAACTGGGAAGATACAATTGAATGTTTGGATTCTTTAAAAAATCTTAGTTATAAAAACTTTGACGTCATTTTGATTGATAATGGTTCAAGTGAACCCCAACCCAAAAATTTTAGAATTAGCGATTATAACTATCCTTTACGATTTATTCCTCTCAATCAAAATCTCGGTTTTGCTGGCGGTAATAATTTAGGAATTAAACAAGCATTAAAATCAGACGCCAACTACATTTTGTTTTTAAATAATGACACTATTGTGGAACCAAATTTTTTAAATCATTTGGTTGAAGTAGGGGAAAGCGATAAATCAATTGGTATTATTGGCCCTTTGATATATAAATATACAAAACCATTAACGGATTTTAATCAAATTTGGTTTGCTGGCGGCAAAATTAAATTTTTACCACCAAAAGCAGAGCATCTTTTTAAATTAGCGCCCTTAAGCTATTCCCCCCAAATTTCAGACTATATTAGCGGCTGCTGTTTATTAATAAAACGCGAGGTTATTAATAAAATAGGATTGATACCAGAGATTTATTTTTTATATTACGAAGATGTAGAGTGGTGTCTTTTAGCTAAAAAACAAGGATTTAAAATTGTTTTAGCGCCTTCCGCCATAATTTATCATAAACAATCAAAAAGCGCTAAAGAAGGTTCATTTTTATATATATATTATCATACAAGGAACGCCCTTTTGTTTGTTAAAAATAATGGTGGGGTTATAATAAAAATTTCAATATATCTATACAGTTTTTGGCTTTTCTTGAAACAAATTTTAAAATTAATTTTAATACCCTCAAAACGTCATTGGGCAAAAGCAATTATAAAAGGAATTTTGGATTTCTGGCGTAATAAATATGGTAAATTAGAAATTTTATGAAAATTGGCATTGATGCTCGTTCAATTGAAGAGAATAGTAGTGGTGTGGGCAGGTACTTATCAAGTTTATTAAGGTATTGGAAGGATGAAAAAAATGTCCAATTTTTTTTATATTTTAAAAATATTATTCCTTCCGATTCTTTTCTAAATTCAGAAAATTTTATAAAAAAAAATTTAAAAATAAAAAGCAATGCCTTATTTACCCATTGGTTCTTGCCACTGCAAGCAAGAAAGGATAGGGTAGATATTTTATTTTCGCCAGGATATATACTACCAATTTTTTGGAAAAGAAAATCAGCAGTTGCAATTCATGATGTTTATTATGAAGCCCAGCCAGATAAATTCTCTTGGCAAAGCAAGTGGGATAAAATTTTGTTAAAATGGGTTTCTAGAAAATCAATAGAAAAAGCAAACTTAATTTTTGTTCCTTCGGAATTTACCAAAAAAGAAATTTTAAAATACTATAAAATTAAGCCTAAAAAAATCATTTGTTTACCTTTAGGAGTTAGTGAAGAATGGTTTGATAAAAACAAAAAAGACAACACATTAATATTTAAAAAATATAATCTTGAAAAAGATAAATATTTAATATACTTTGCTTCCATTTTTAACCGTCGTCATCTTCCAGAATGCATTAATGCTTTTAAATTAGTGGCAAAAAAATTAGCAAACATTCAATTTTTAATTATAGGAGAAAATCATACTAATCCATTTTTTGATATAGACAAATTGATTAAAGAAATAAATAATTTTTTGAGAAGAACGGCAATCATTCACATTAATAAGGTAGATTTTGAAGAATTAATCACATTGGTTGGCAATGCCAGAGTTTCCATTTATCTCTCC
>JBBIUM010000007.1:0-16681 GCA_037440245.1 Candidatus Yanofskyibacteriota bacterium
AGATGCGTAATATTTATAAGCGTTCCCTCGACATTGGAAGGTAATTTAGAGCTGACTTTGACAAAACGCATAATATGTTTTGCAACGGCGGAGGCAAGCTCGCGCGGACTTGTAACATTCGGGGGAATTTCTTGTTCATTTATTTCAATAAATTTAGCACTTCCTCCAAATTGAGTTTTTACTAATTCTTCATCTAATACTCCAGTACCTAATAATTTTTCTTGTCTATGTATGCGAACGCCCTTAAATCCTCTACTTTTCAATTCTTCAATTTTTTCTGCCTGTACCTGCGGAATAGCGATTTCATTCAATAAGAGTTTAGCGGTTTGTTGTGCTCTGATTTTGTCGCTGTGATAAACTTTTATCCAGTCTTTTTGTGTTTCGATTAAACGACCAAGTTCAGCAGCTTGTTTTTGTCCCTTTTCTGTTAAAGTTGATTCTTCACCATCGCCAAACTTTTCGCCATGTCTCGCAAAAATAAAATTCAAGGTGACATTATGACCTCGTTCAGAACTTTGCTCAATTGTGGGGTTAAATTTTTCTTTCATATCTATTATAATTCTATTATAATTATAATTATAAACAGAACAAAAAATAAAATCAGAAAAATAAATGGAGCGGAAATTTCAAATGCCCGCGTATGAATCGTCTATAGTGGACCTGCGGGGAGTTGAACCCCGGACTCGACTATGCCATAGTCGCGTGTTACCGCTATACCACAGGCCCAACATTTTTATCTTAAGATCTCTCATTTCTATATTTCTATATTAAAAAATTAAAGCAAAATTATTCTTCATATCCTACATTGCCTAAATCATGACTTTTAACAACTGAATTATCAAGTCCTGTCGCTTCTGCCCAAAAATTTGTTGCTAATAAAAATTTTGGAAGTAAAAATTCCCATCGCTCCCCCTTTTCATCTACTTTTACCATTTTCCCTAAACTTTTAGCATCATCCATTTCTGTGCCGCTAAAAACTGCCATCACCGTCACGCTTTTAATATTTTGGCCAAGTAAAATTGCTTTAGCGCCATTTCTATACATTGTCCAACCGCCATCCTTTCTAGACGGCTCTATTGAAAAAGAAATAATTTTTGCTGTTATTAAAGGCGATACAGAAACAGAAGGCGACGCAGATAGAGAAGGCGATACAGAAGTTGGAGTTACAGAAGATTTGCTAAAAAATTTAGAATAAATTATATCGAAACCAATGCCAACCGCTAAAGCAACTATTAATATTAATAAAAAAGTTGACGATTTAAACATACTAAAAAGAATTTTAATTTATCTTTAAGATTTTAAGTAGGATGTTTCTAAAATCTTAAAGCTTTAATAAATTATATTATTTTTATTTATTCATTTTATACTAATTATATTAAAGTTTAAATTTATATTAAAATCAATAAAACTATATAAATTTGTAATATTTCACGAAATTAAAAATAGAAAATTAAGTTTTTGGTTTTAAATTATAATTTTGACTTTTGAGTTGACTTTTAAGTTTTTATTAATTTTATTAATTTGAATTTTGGATTTTGAATTCTTGATTTTAAACTTTGACGGTTGCTAAATTGCTTAACAATTTTACTCCAAAAGTTCGATATAAAATAACCGTCAAACAAAACAAAACAACCAAATGAATCATTAACTGTTTGAAATATGCCCTCAGTAGGAATCGAACCTACATATCCAGCTTAGAAGGCTGGTGTTCTATCCATTGAACTATGAGGGCAAATAAAAAGTGATTAATTAATAGAAAATCCCATTTATTCGTCTCTGATTAATTTATTCGCCTTTGATGAAAATAAAAATTTTTAATAATTTACCGCAGCTTCATTAAAAAATCTTCTTGTTAATAAATTTTTTATAATCATTACCTCTCTTTTTAAATTGCTTTTTATTTAATAGGCTATTTTTGTTTTATTATCTTTCTAATCTCGTCTATTAAATTTTCCTTTTTTAATGGCCATTGCTTTTTTAAACACATATCTCTCAATTGAATAATATTTTCTTTAGCTTCTCTTTCGCCCAATAACAAAATAAAAGGTATTTCTTTCTTTATAGCGTAATTTAATTGCGCGTTAAAGGCTTTGTCGTCGCCAAAATAAATTTCAGCCTTAATTCCATTATCACGCAAAGAGGAAACAATTTTTAAATACTCATTTTTAAAAATTTCATCAAGCCACAAAATTAAAACCTCTACCGAAGGTGTAAATTCTTTATTAATAGCCAATTCATTAATTATTGAATAAAGACGATCAAACCCCAGCGAAACCCCAGTAGCCGGCATTTTTCTATCAGAAAATTTTCTTAATAAATCATCATATCTTCCCCCTGACATTATACTGCCAATCTCTTCCCTATTTTTTAAATAAGTTTCAAAAATTGGCCCTGTATAATAATCCAAACCGCGGATAATTGAAAAATCTATATCGTAATTCTTTAAATTCAAACTTTCTAAATTATCTATAATTTCTTCAAGTTCTTTTATGCCTTGTTCTGCTTCTTTTATACCTTGAAATAGTAATTCTGCTTTGGACAACTTTTCTTTATTGTTTCCCTTAATTTTTATGAAATCAAAAATTTTCTTTATTGATTTATCGCCAAGCTTTAGTTTTGCTAATTCAGATTTAATTTTTTTATCGCCAATTTTTAAAATTTTGTCTAAAATTTTCAAAACTTTATCATTTTTATTATTATCAAAACCAGCATATTGCGACAATTGATTTAAAATTTTTCTATTATTAATTTTGATAATAAAATTTCCTATGTTTAGGCTGCTTAAAACTTTATATATCAAAAAAATAATTTCGCTATCGGCTAACATTGAAGAAGAACCTAATACATCCGCATCTATTTGCAAAAATTCTTTAAAACGGCCTTTCTGTTGTCTTTCGCCCCGCCAAACGCGGCCAATCTGATAAATTTTAAGTGGCTTTACCACCTCCTTTTTCGAAGCAATAAAACGAGCCAACGGCACGGTTAAATCAAATCGCAAGGAACCCGCGTCCTTTTCAACTATCCTACCGCCTGATAAAAGCTGTGTTTTAAAAATAATCATATCAGAAACTCCTTTTTTACCCAATAAAATATCCGTCCTTTCCAAAGAAGGAGTTTCAATTGGTTCAAAACCAAAGCTCTCATAAATTCTACGAATTTTATCAATTAAGCTATTCCTAATGACTGTCTCTTTTTGATTGTAATCTCGGAAACCTCCTAAAATGCTCGGATTTATTGTTTTTACCATATATTTTAAATTACCATTATAATTGATTTTTTTCAAATTTTTTATATCAACTTATAATTTATAATGGTGGGAGTAGCTCAATTGTAGAGCGCTTGTCTGTGGAACAAGTGGTTGCCGGTTCGAATCCGGTCTCCCACCCCCCTTGAAACCCTCAAGGCAAGCTAAAAAAGATTTTTATAATTTTTACTATTATTTATTATTTTTAATTTAAATTTTAATTGAATGTTATGAATGTTGCTTTAATCCATGATTATTTAACCGAATTTGGAGGCGGTGAAAGAGTGCTTCAAGCACTGACTGAAATTTTCCCTGAAGCACCGATCTATACCCTTGTTTATAAAAAAGAATTTGTAAAAAAGTTTTTTACGGATAAAAGAATAATTGCTTCACCTCTTCAAAAAATTCCATTGGCGCAAAAATATCATCGCGCTTTTTTATTTTTAATGCCTTATGCCATTGAACAATTTGATTTATCACGATACGACTTAGTAATTTCAAATACCGCTAGTTTTTCAAAAGGTGTTATTACAATGCCAAAAACTTTTCACCTTTGTTACTGTTTTACTCCAACAAGATATTTATGGGATGACAGCCAAAAATATCTCAAAGATTTTAGTTTAAATAGTCTTTTTAAAATCCTAACGCCGCTATTCTTAAATTATTTAAGAATATGGGATTTTGAAGCCGCAAAAAGACCTGATAAATTTGTTGCTATTTCTCAATTTATTAAAAAAAGAATACAAAAATTTTATAAACAAGATGCCGAAGTCATTTATCCTCCTACTGAAGTAAAAAAATTTCAAAATGTAACAATTCGAAATGAAGGCTATTTTTTAATAGTTGGGCGTCTTATTGCTTATAAACATTTTGAAATTGCCATAGAAGCATTTAAGAATTATAATGCTAAATTAAAAATTATTGGCAAAGGGCCAGAAGAACAGCAACTTAAAAAATTAGCAGGAAATCACAGAAATATAGAATTTTTAGGGTGGGTTGATGACAAAGAACTTATTAAACAACTTAGCAATTGCACCGCTTTTATTTTTCCCCAGGAAGAAGATTTTGGCATCGCGCCAATTGAAGCAATGGCTTGCGGCAAACCAGTTATTGCTTATCGAGCCGGTGGCGCCCTAGAATCTATTCTTGATAAAGAAACGGGTATTTTTTTTGAAGATCAAAATCCAGAATCTTTATTACAAGCATTGCAAAATTTTAATGCTTCTAATTTTAATCCTGAAAAAATTAAACAACACGCTCAAAAATTTGATAAAGAAATTTTTAAACAAAATTTTTGTAATTTAATTGCCAATTTGCATCTAAATTAAAATTTTATTAAGTATAATCTAATCTTAAAAAGGAGGTATGGTTTGAATATTTTGAACATTAAAAATTTAATATTAATTTTTGGGTTTTTCTCATTTACAATTGCAACTACAGCCCATCTTTACGCCAATAACAATTTATATTTTGTTGTTAATTATGATAATTCAGGCCAATGGGGATTCGAAAAAGCCTTATCCTACAAACTTGATTATGAAATTGACTCAAATTCATTACTTTTTCTAAGTAACATAAAATACTATAGCGGCAAAAAGATAAAGCCAAAAAATGGTTATTACGGCAATATTGGTAGCTACTTTTATAAGAAAATTAAAAATGGCTTTATGTTTGGAGGTGGTGGCTATTACTCCTATCATCATACAAAACAGTGGAGTAAAAATTTATATCTAGTAGGTCCCTCGCTTGGCTATACAAAAAATGACATAAGAATAGAGATTAATTTTCTAAAGGGCAATATTATAAGAAAAGGAATTGAAATTAAAAGTATATTTGATGTAAAAAAAATAAGAATTTATACCGAGTTAGGGTTTTATGATCAAAAAGCTTTTATAGGCAAAAGGGGGATGATTGGTATAGGAATAAAAATATTTTAAAAAAATAATCCTGTTTAATCAGGATTATTTTTCATTTAATCTTATTAAAAATTAAAATATCAAGATAAGTTCGGATTTGGTAGTATCAATGCTTTAGAATCAAATTTTCTTTTCGTCTTTTCGCCATGTTATTTCGCGCCACCTGCGGCACAATAGCCAAACTATCAAAACAACAGCCAAGTAGATAAATTGAGGATCAAACTCATAAATCCTTTTTTACCTACTTCCCGAACAATTTTTGGCGCAGAGCTATTTTGTTTCCTTCTCAATATCCTCAATTTCTTGCCGCATAAATTTTCTGCATCATCTAAATCCTTATTGAATTAGTTCAAAATTTTTTCTTCTTTAAAAAAAGTATCCTCTGTTTAAATTTGACTATATTTTGATAAAATCTTATACTAAAATTTAGAATTTAAAAAATTTAGAGATTGGAGGTTAGAAATATTTAAAAAATTTCTAACTTCTAATCACTGAAATCAATATGTCTTTATCAAAAGAATTTTTAGAAAAAATAAAATTTCATCTTGAAAGAGAAAAGAAAAATTTAGAAGATTCATTATCAAAAATTGCTAAAAAAAATACTGAGGTAAAAGATGATTATGAAGCACAAAAGCCTCTTATGGGCGAATCACTTGAAGAGTCATTGATAAACGGCGAGATTGAAGCAGATGAAATAGAAGAATTAGCCAATAGAACTGGCATAGAGCAAGAATTAGAATTGCAATTAAAAGATGTTAATGAAGCTCTTTCTAAAATAGAAAAAAATAAGTATGGTATTTGCGAAAATTGTGGTAAAGAAATTCCAAGAGACAGACTTGAAGCTAATCCTACAGCTAGACTTTGTCTAAAGTGCGTAAAGTAAAAATCTTAAGAACTTGAAAAATTAGAAAGCGGATAATATAATCATCAATTATCTGCTTTTTAATTTATTTTTATTTTATTATTTTTAAATTGGTTATTTTCCAATTTTCTAAATAATATGGCGATTAAAGTTTATTCTGCCGCAATTAATGGTCTTAACGGCCAACTTATAGAAGTCGAAGTTGATATTTCGCATGGTCTTCATTTCTTTAATGTTGTTGGCCTGCCTGATAATGCTGTAAAAGAATCAAAGGAGAGAGTGACTTCGGCAATTAAAAATAGCGGCGGCGACCCTCCTCAAAAATATAATCAACGAATAATCATCAATTTAGCTCCGGCTGATATTAAAAAAGAAGGTTCTTTATATGATCTTCCTATTGCGATTGGTTATCTTTTGGCTTCTCAACAAATAAATTTTAGTCCGGAAGAAAAAATTTTTATTGGGGAATTATCGCTTGATGGTTATTTGAGGCCAGTAAATGGTGTTTTACCAATAGTTAATTTTGCCAAAGAAAAAAATTTTAAAACAATCTTTGTGCCAGAAAAAAATTCAAAAGAAGCCGCATTGATAGATGGCATAGAAATAATACCAGTTAAACATTTAACGCAACTTATAGAACATCTTGAAAATAAAAATCCGATAACTCCTGCCGAAAAAACAAGAATTGACTTTAACGTTGCTATAGATGACGAATTAGATTTTGGTTATATTAAAGGTCAATATAACGCCAAAAGATGTATGGAAATTGCCGCAGCTGGTGGACATAATATTTTAATGTATGGTCCGCCAGGTTCTGGAAAAACTCTACTGGCTAAATCATTAATTAGCATTCTGCCAAAGATGTCAGAAGAAGAAATACTTGAAATTACAAAAATTTATAGCATTGCTGGTCTTCTTAATACAGAAAATTCAGTTATAAACCAAAGGCCTTTTAGAACACCGCACCATACGGCCTCGCTAATTTCTATTGTCGGCGGCGGAACTCACCCCAAACCGGGCGAAATTACGCTTGCTCATCGTGGAGTTTTATTTATGGACGAGTTGCCAGAATTTCAAAGAAATGTTTTAGAATCGCTAAGACAACCTTTAGAAAATAAAGAAATAACAATTAGCCGCGCTCAAGGAGTTTTAAATTTCCCAGCTAATTTTATTTTTGTTGGCGCCATGAACCCTTGCCCTTGCGGAAATTATGGCGACCAAACCCAAGAATGCAAATGCGCGCTAGCCTCTGTTGAAAAATATCGCAAAAAAATTTCTGGTCCTTTAATTGACAGGATAGATTTATATATAGAGGTTCCAAGAATATCGTATGGAGATTTAATTTCGGACAATATTAAAGGAGAAAGTTTAAAAATTAGAGAACGAGTAGAAAATGCGAGAGAAATTCAAAGAAAAAGATTTAAAGACTATCCCAAAATTTTAACAAATAGCGAAATGACGTCTAATATGGTAAAAGAATATTGCAAATTAGATAGCGAAAACGAAAGAATTATGGAAAATGCTATGAAAAAATTCCAATTCTCTGCCCGAACATATTTTAAATTAATAAAAGTGGCAAGAACAATAGCCGATTTAAATAATCATGATAATATTACTAAAAATGATATATTTGAAGCAATAAATTATAGATTTAAGAGAGAATAATAAAAAAACTTTAACATTTTAAGTCAAAAGTTTGCATATTTTATTTCTGTCTTATTTTTTACGAATTTGTTTTTGAGCTAGAGATTTTTATTAAAAATATTTAATTAATAATTTTCAAATTGCAATTTCTAATTATCTCTTATTTAAGTTTCATAATTTCAATAAGTGAATTCCCCGTCATATCATTAGGTTTTGCGATTTTAAATAAATCTAAAATAGTCGGCGCTACATCCGGCAAAATTCCCTCAGGCTCAAGATAAACTCTTTCCAATTCGCCTTGAGTTCGTGGCATGTTTCTCCTATATTTATTAGCAATAATATATAAAGGGACAGGATTTAGATTATGTTCCGTATCTATTTCGCCGGTTTCTAAATTAATCATTTGTTCAGCGTTGCCATGGTCAGCGGTAATTATTAAAATTTCATCTCTTTCTAAAATAAATTTATAGATTTTTGCCAAACATTCGTCAATAACTTCTATACCTTTTATTGCTGCTTTATAATTACCACTATGACCCAACATATCAGGATTAGCAAAATTAAGAAGAGCAAAATCAAAATTTTTACTTTTTTTCATTTCAAAAAATTTATCAGTAATCTCTCGCGCTTTCATTTCAGGATTTTTCTCTATTCTATTTATTGGCAATGAGGGGATTAAAACTCGTTCTTCCTCGTTAAATTTTTCTTCATGGCCATTATTAAAAAAGAAAGTAACATGGGCGTATTTTTCAGTCTCGGCAATTCTTAACTGGCTTTTACCATTATAATTCAAAATTTCACCGAGGGTATTTTTTATTTCATAAGGCGGTAAAATAACATTTGCCGGTAATGTTTTATCATAATTAGTCATAGTAGAAAATAAAAGATTATTTAATTTTCTTCTCTTAAATTTATCAAAATTATCTCTAATAAAAGCGCTGCTTAATTCTCTTTCAGAGTCTTCTCTGAAATTAAAAAAAACTACAGCATCGCCATCTTTTATTCTACCATTAGAATTTAACACTAAAGGTTCAATAAATTCGTCGAAAATTCCTTTCTCATAAAAAGATTGTAAGGCAACAATTGGATTTGTTATTTCTCTGCCTTCGCCTTCCACTAATAACTTATAGGCGCGCTCAATTTTAGGCCAATCTTCATCTCGGTCCATCGAATAATATCTGCCAATAATAGTGGCAATTCTTCCCACTCCAAATTGATTGCATTTTTCTTGAATCATTTTAATTATCTTTATACCTTCATTAGGCGAACTATCACGGCCATCGGTAAAAAGATGCAAATATACATTTTTTAGATTATTCATTCTGGCAAAATCAAGCAAAGCAAATAGATGCTCTAAATAACTATGGACGCTACCAGAACCAACAAGACCCATTAAATGCAAACTGGAATTATTTTTAGAAAGATGCTCGACAATTTTTTTCATTGCCGGCAGATGGTAAAAAGTTCCTTCTTTTATAAGATTGTTTATTCTTAAAAGGGGTTGATAAATAATCCTTCCGGCACCCAAGGAAGCATGACCAACTTCAGAATTTCCAGGCTCGTTCCAGCTTAAACCAACCGCTATGCCTCCCGCCTGCAAAGATATAAAAGGATAAAATTGTTCAAACTCATTTATTGTAGGTTTTTTTGCATTGGCTATAGCATTGCCGTTTTGGTTTAAACTTAAGCCAAAACCATCCAATATAATAAGATTAATTCTCATACAATTTTTCTTTTAAAATTTTAACAACAATAAAAATAAACTTTGAGTTTGAAATTAGCTCCAAAATACGTTAGAATAATATTATAACATTATTTAAACACAGAAAAAAGTTCTAAAGCATCTCATCAAAAAATATGCCTCCTCTAAACTGGCCTTTTCTAATTCCTATTTTCTTTTTGGCTTTAGTTCCAACGCTAATTTGGCTTTTTATATTTTATTTGAATTCCCCACGATATACCACGCCTAGGAAAAAACTTTTCCAAACTTTTATCTTTGGCTGTTTAAGCGTATTGCCTGGTTTCCTAATAGAAAATTCAATCCCTTCTTTCTTTGTTATTAATATTTTTATTACAAATTTTATTCTTTATTTTATTATAGTTTCACCTACTGAAGAATTTGTAAAATTTTTAGCAATCCGTTGGGCGCTTTTGAAATCTTCTAAGAAAATAAACCAACTTGCTGACGGCCTGAAATTAGGATTGGCTTCGGGCCTTGGTTTTGCAACAGTAGAAAATTTACTTTATTTTTCAACGGTAAAAAAATTCTCAATTTCATTATTATCGCTCTTTCTAGCTAGAACAATACTTTCAACGCCAGCACATGCTATATATTCAAGTATTTTAGGCCTTTATATAGCCAAGGGTTATTTAGGAGGCAATAAAATTAAATCATTATTAACCGGATTTTTTTGGGCAATTATAATTCATGGAGTTTATGATTTGTTAACAGAATTGCCCTTTGGTATTTTGGCAATAAATGGCTTAATCGGAATTTTATTAATCGTTCTTTTGCTATGGTACCAAAACAGATATTCAATCTTAATGATCTCGCCATATACTGGCGCCATTTCCTTTGAAACAGCAAGCCAAATAAAAGAAGAGTCAGAACAATTATCTCAGGTCAAAAATAAAATTTTAAGAAAAATATTGGATAAATTTAATTTATGCCCTTATTGTTTTAAAAAATTGAAAAAATTAAAACCTGAAAATATCTTAAGCGAAGAGGAAAAATATTTTTGCAAATATTGCGGCCGTATTATTATTAAAAAACTTTTTCATTGAAATTCTTAAAAAAATTTGATAAATTAAACTCTACATCAAATTTAAAATCACTTTAAAAATTTTTTTATTTAAGATTGTTTTTTGATGTAAAATTAAAAATATTTTTAAAAAGCTTTAATGCGGGTATCGTATAGCGGTTATTACCACAGGTTTCCAACCTGTTGACAGGGGTTCGACTCCCCTTACCCGCTTTATGTTTTCTCATCATATCTTGCAAAATAAATTCAAGATTTTTATTTTTCTTTCATTGTTTATTTTAGCCGCTGAAATTCTTGGCGGCATTTTCACAAATAGTTTGGCGCTTTTCAGCGACGCCGGCCATGTCTTTATTGATATATTAGCGCTTTGTTTAACTTATTTTTCATTATGGTTAAGTCAAAAATCCGCAAACGAAAAATTTACTTTTGGTTTTTATAGAGCGGAAATTCTAACGGCATTAATTAATGGCGCGATTCTTATTCTTATTACTTTTTTTATTTTTTATGAAGCAATATCCAGGCTAATAAATCGAACGGTGGCGATAAAAGGATTAGAAATGCTAGGTATCTCTATTTTAGGTTTTGCGGCTAATTTTTATGTAATATTAAGAATAAAATATCAGGAAAAAGAAAATTTAAATATTCACAGCGCCTATCTGCATGTTCTTAGCGATACTCTTTCTTCGGTTGGTGTTATTCTGGCAAGCATCTTAATCATTATTACCGGCAAAATAATATTCGACCCGATTATTAGTCTAATTATTGCTTTAATTATATTCTTTAATGCAATTAGATTGTTGAAAGAATCAACTTATATCTTAATGGAAACTATGCCGAAAAATTTTGATATTAAACAAATTGCCCAAGAAATTCAAAAAATCAATGGCGTTAAAGAAATCCATGACATTAAAATATGGAGTATCTCATCAGATATTTATAGCTTACAAGCGCATATATTAGTAAATTCAGAAAATATGGCTAAGATAAATAAAATACTAACGGAAATTAATTCAATCCTTAAATCAAAATATAAAATAACGCATATTTCAATCCAATCTGAATGTGAAAAATGCACTAAATACTCAATCTAGAACTTCGAAAACAGTTATTTAAAATTAAACTGAGGCCGAAGGGAAAATGTTCTGTTTTCATCTGACATTTAACCCCCAGCTAAGAATTTTAATTTTAAATTTCCAATTTCCACCGAATAATAATTCAAAACGCAAATATATTTAACTCAAAACTCAAAGCGCAAGTCAAACAATTAATTCTTCCGGCTAAATATAACAAGTATGATTATAGGCATTGATCTTAGAGTCCTAGCTAAAAAAGAGGAAGGCGGTATCAGCCAGTACTTGGAGAATTTATTGCCTTATTTAATAGATTTAGGCAAAGACGATACTTTTAAACTTTTTTATAATGGTTGGAAAAAACAACCCCTCAATTATCTTTGGCTTCAAAAACCTAATGTGAAACTTTATGAATTCAAGATACCCAATCATCTTTTAGATATCTTAAAAATAAAAATAGACAAATTACTGAAGGGCATAGATGTTTTTTTCAGTCCTCACTTTCTAATTTCTAATTTAAGTGAAGGGATTAAAAAAATTATAACCGTCCATGACATCTCATTCTATTATTGGCCTGAATTTTTTGATATTAAAAGAAGACTCTGGCATTGGAGAATAAACCCTAAAAAACAAATAAATTCTGCTGATAAAATTATTGCTGTTTCTCAATCAACAAAAAAAGACCTCATAGAAGTTTACGGCACGGAAGATTCAAAAATAAGCGTTATTTATTCCGGCATAGACGAGAAATTTAAACCGCTGCCAAAAAATGACGAAAAACTTCTTAATGTTAAAAACAAGTATAACCTCCCTGATAAATTTATTCTTTATTTCGGGAAATTGGAACCGCGAAAAAATCTTATTGGACTAATTCAAGCATTTGAAGAACTAAATAAAAACTTTTCTGTTATTGATTTAGTAATCGCTGGAGAACCGGGATGGTTATATAAAGATTTAAAAAAGGCCTTGATGAAATCGAAATTTAAAGACAAAATTTATCTCACGGGAAGAATTCCAGAAGAAGACAAAATTTTTATTTATAATCTTGCAGAAATATTTGTCTATCCTAGTTTTTTTGAAGGATTTGGCTTCCCTCCTTTAGAAGCAATGGCTTGTGGAGTTCCTGTCATAACTTCTAATCAAACATCTTTGCCAGAAATTGTCTCAACAGCAGCTGTTATGATTAATCCTTTAAAAGTAGACGAAATGGTTGAGGCAATGTTATTAATTTTAAATAATCCTGATTTAAGAAATTATTATTCAAAAGCAGGTATAGAAAATGCTAAAAAATTTAATTGGGAAAAAACCGCAATTCAAACCCTTAATTTAATTAAGGGTAGATAAAAAGTAGGTTAAACAACCACTATGAAAATTGGTATTGATGCTAGATTTTATGGCATAAAAAATAAAGGATTAGGGCGCTATACGCAAAAACTTATTGAAGAATTGGAAAAAATTGATTTTGAAAATCAATATTTTATTTTTTTAAAAAAATCAAATTATGATGATTACCAACCTAAAAATAAAAATTTCAAAAAAGTTTTAGCTAATTATCCTTGGTATAGTCTTCAAGAACAAATATTTTTCCCCATAAAAATAAAAAAATACAAATTAGATTTAATGCACTATCCTCATTTTAATGTTCCTATTTTTAATCCAACAAAATTTGTTGTAACAGTTCATGATTTAATACTTTTTCATTTTCCTTCTCGAGCAGCAACGCTACTAAATCCTTTATTTTATAAAATTAAACAATGTGGTTATAAAATCGTTTTAAAATCGGCCCTCAAAAAAAGCAAAAAAGTCATTACTGTATCTAATTTTACTAAAAATGATATATTAAAGAATTTCAAATTTGTGCCTTCTGAAAAAATAATCGTTGTTTATGAGGGCGCTAATTTTTATCAAGATAAACAAGAAGCTTCTCAAAATGATTATTATAATTATTACGGACAATATTTACTTTATATCGGCAATGCTTATCCTCATAAAAATCTTAAAATTCTGTTTGACGCTTTTAATCTTTTAAAACAAGAAGTGCAGTCCCTTAATTTAGTTATCATTGGAACTAATGATTATTTTTTTCAAAAAATAAAAAAAGAAAATAACCAGAACAAGAATATTATTTTTATTGATGATGTTGATGATAAAGATTTGCTTAATATTATTAAAAATGCTTTAATTTTAATTTCACCTTCATTTTATGAAGGTTTTGGATTGACAAATGTGGAGGCAATGCTTCTTGGCACCCCTGTCATTGCTTCTGATATAGAAATTTTTCAAGAAATACTTAAAGATGCGGCAGCCGCTTTTTTTAATCCCTCTGATAGTCTTGATTTATTTAAAAAAATAAAAAAATTCTTAAATTTAAGCGAGGATAATAAAAAGGTAATTATTGAAAGAGGGATTGCCCTTGCCCAAAAATATCAATGGAAAAAAATGGCTGAAGAAACTTTAAAAATTTATCGCCAATTACAAATTAATAAATTATAAATTATATTCAAAAATTAATTAATGACTATATTAAATATTTTAGACCATAAAACTAAATCAACTGGCTCGGCGGCAGTAATCATAGCGATTTTTGTGCTTTCAAGTCGAGTGTTAGGTTTTTTAAGAGATCGCCTTTTGGCTTCCAAATACGGAGCTTCTTTGGATTTAGATATTTACTACGCTTCTTTCAGGATACCTGACTTTATCTTTAGTTTAATTATAGTCGGCGCCATATCCTCTGTCTTTATACCAGTATTTTGCTCATTATTTAAAAAAGACGAAAAAATAGCTTGGAAATTTACAAACACCGTTTTGTCATTTAATTTAGTAATTATTGTTCTACTGTCCCTAACTGCTTTAATTTTTACCAAAAAAATTATTTATCTAGTTGCTCCTGGTTTTAACAATGAAACAATAGAAAAAACAGCAAATCTTACCAGAATTATGCTTTTGAGCCCGATATTTTTAAGTTTAAGCACTATAATAGGTTCTATCTTGCAAATTTTTAAAAGGTTTCTTTTATATTCCCTTGCTCCGATATTATATAATTTGGGAATTATTTCAGGTATAATATTTTTTACAAAATTCTTTGGAATTTACGGTTTAGGTCTGGGGGTGGCTTTAGGCGCCTTATTGCATTTTCTTATCCAACTGTTCCCGCTTATTAAAACCGGCTGGCGTTTTTATTTTAATTTTGACATAAAAACAGAGGGATTTATTGAAACGTTAAAATTGATGATTCCAAGATCACTAAGCCTTATTGCCAATCAAATTAATTTTTGGATAATCACGGCAATTTCATCTTTTTTGTCAGCAGGCAGTATCTCTGTTTTTAATTTTGCTTACAATATTCAATATGTGCCCATAGCTCTTTTTGGCATATCCTTCGCCATAGCTTCTTTCCCGGAATTAGCGCAAGCAAACAGCATAGAAGAAAAAAAAGAATTTATTGAAAAATTTTCATCAGTTTTTAAAAATATATTCTTCCTATCTTTTCCTACTGGCGTATTCTCTTATATTTTCAGAGCCCAATTAGTTAGAATTATTTTAGGCACCGGTAAATTTAGCTGGCTAGATACAAGATTAACCGCGGCACTACTTGGCGTTTTTGCTATAAGTATTTTTTCGCAAAGCTTAATATACCTTCTCACGCGGGCATTTTATGCCTTAAAAAATACAATAATACCGTTTTTAATTAATTTGTTATCAATTGCCAGCACTATTCTACTTTCTTTAATTTTTATCACTATTATCAATGGTAATCAACATACGAAATTTATTGCCGAGATTTTAAGAATTGCGGATTTAAGCAATATAAAAATTGTAGGCATTGGCTTGGCTTTTTCTTTAGGTTCCATTATAAATTTTATATTTCTATACATCTTTCTAAAAAGAAAGATAGCTATTAATTTATTTGAAAAATTTAAAAATTCTGTAATAAAAACTGTATTAGCTTCTTTTTTCACAGCGCCTTTTACTTATTTTTTTCTATTTATTTTTAGTAAAATTGTAAATATGGAAACATTTTGGGGCATTTTAACGCAAACAGCAGGAAGTGGATTATTGACATTAATGACGTTTATTTTTATTTCTAAATTATTAAAATCGGAAGAATTGAATAAAACTTTTCGTTTTCTTAAAGATTATTTTTAAGGGATTGCGTCTTTATTCTTTATTTATGTAGATGAAGACGCAATCTGCTGCTAATAAAATGAATCAAGAAGAAAATATTAGAAACTTCTCAATTATAGCCCATATTGACCATGGCAAATCAACATTAGCTGATAGATTTCTAGAATTAACAAATACAGTTGAGAAAAGGAAAATGCATAGCCAATATTTAGATACAATGGAACTTGAACAAGAAAGAGGCATTACTATTAAAATGCAGCCGGTGAGAATGGAATATACCCTAAACAATATCTCCTATATCTTAAATCTTATTGATACGCCTGGCCATGTTGATTTTACCTATGAAGTTTCCCGCTCATTAGCTTGCGTTGAAAGCGCAGTTTTGTTAGTTGATGCAGTAAAAGGTATCCAAGCGCAAACTCTTGCTAATTATTATTTAGCAAAAAAACAAAATCTTATTATTATTCCCGTAATCAATAAAATTGATTTACCGAATGCGCGTATTGAAGAAGTAGAAAATGAATTAGCGGCGTTAACTCAAGTGAAAAAAGAAGATATTATAAAAATTTCTGCAAAAAATAATATTAATATTGAAAAATTGCTGATTGAAATTATTAAAAGAACTCCGCCACCAACAATAAAAAAGAAACCACAGCTTCAAGCTCTAATTTTTGATTCTTTTTATGATAAATTCAAAGGTGTTATTGCTTATGTTAGAGTTTTTGAAGGAACGCTAAAAATTAATGAGAAAATAAAATTTTTAGGCACAAAAGCCGTTGGAGAAGTTCTCGAACTTGGATATTTAAAGCCGGAATTAAAACCGGAAAAAGAAATAAAAAGCGGAGAAATTGGCTATCTCGCCACTGGCATTAAAGATTTATCAAAAATAAAAATAGGAGATACTATCAGCCATCTTAACGAATCAGCAGAACCTTTAGCCGGCTATGAAGAACCGAAACCCGTTGTTTTCGCGAGTTTTTATCCTATTAATGCTGATGAATTTGAATTATTGCGTCAATCGCTTTTTAAAATTAAACTCAGTGATGCTTCACTTTACT
>JBBIUM010000008.1:0-7129 GCA_037440245.1 Candidatus Yanofskyibacteriota bacterium
CTAAACAATATTAAAAATTCAATGTTTAAAGTTGGCGCTTTGATTTTTGAGTTAAATTTAAAATCTGCATTTTGATTGGCGGTTACAATTAAACAATTCTAAATGTTTTTCAATAACATTTCTCCAGTGCCAATTAAAAGTAATATTTTCAGCTTCTTTTTTGGCCTCATCATAATTGCTTAATAGCCATTCTATCTTTTTTATAAAATCTGAAACGCTAAAGGGATTGAATAAAAATCTTTTAGGAAAATTTATGGGTATGCCATTAATTCGTGAAATTAGAATTGGTTTTTTAAATGCCACCGCTTCTAAAATAAAATTTGGATTAAAATCAGTAATGCTTGGCGAAATGGCAAGATAAGAATTTTTTATATACTGGAATAAAACTTCTCTATCGGTCTTTGGCAATATACAAACTTTATTTTCTAAATTTAAAATATTTATTAATTTTATCAAATTCTTTCTTTCTGGCCCATCGCCTATTATAAGAAATTTATCAAAAAGATTTCCATCAATATCTTTAAAAGCTTTGATAATGTTATTCAAATTTTTATATTTGACCAATCGGCCAGCAAAAATAATATCTTTAGCCAAATTTTCTTTTTTCTCTAAAGTGGGAATTTCAGGAAGAGGATTAAATATAACTTCTATTTGATTTTTTGGAATTTTATAATACTTATTATATATTTCCGCTAATGATATCGTAGGCACAATAATTTTATCCGCAGCAGACAAAATAATTTTTATAATCCCGAAAAGTCTAAAATTTAAATAATTTTTACTTTGATAAAATTCAGTCAAGGTCATTATCTTACCATGAGAATCAAAACTTTTCTCCCATAAGATATCGCCGCCTATTCTGATTAAAAATTTTTTTGAGAGCAATTTAGATACTAAAAAGGCAGGAAAGCCAGCACCTAAAGCGTCAAAAGCGTAGACGATATGACAGTTTTTGGAAATAAAAAAAAGCTTCCCTAAATATATAAAATGTTTAATAAATTTTGGAATTCTATTTGAAACTGAATAAATTTTAAATCGCTCATTGCCTAAATGTTCATTGCTGTAGCAAATAACTTTTACTTCAATTCTTAAAGAAGATAATTCTTCAGCTAATTGTTTAACATAAAAAGCTGGCCCACCAATATCTGGTGGATATATAGAAGTTGCTAGAACAATTGATAACTTCTTTATTTTACCAAAAGATTTTGAATTTAAGCCCATAATTTATATTTAAATTTAATTAAATTATATTGTACCCTCAAAATTATGCAAGTTAACCAAGAATTTTTTAAAGATGTCCCTACAAATTACAAATATTGAATAAAACAAAGAAACAAGGTCCACTATAAGGACCTTTTTATTTTTAAATTTACTTTTTTAGTAACCACTTATTCATCAATTTTCTTGATTCATCATTGAACGGCGTTGCCAATATAAAAGCGGCATTTTCAAAACCACCCCAGACAACACCTACGAGCTCCTTCTTGCAATTTAAAACTGCTCCACCACTTATCCCTCCGCTTAACAAACCACTTGAGTCTATTCCAATAATTTTCTTGACTTGAAATAAACTGCCGTCAGCCAATTGGATTGGGAAAAGCAAATCTGCTAACAACACAAGATCTCCTGTCTTTACCACATTTATTTCATTGGGAAAACCGGCTAAAATTACGTCATCCCATTGCTTCGCTTCATCGGCAGAAATTTTCAAATCTTTAATATTTTTCTCAAGCTCTTCATTTCTATCTGTAACTACTTCAAGAAGAATCATTTCATATAGCCAGTTAACTGAAGTAGTGTTAGAATTAGAATCAGTTATAACTTTTGCCTCAAATTCACTGCCTTCAAAAAATCTAACTTTTATTTTTGCCTTTTTCAAATCATCACTATCGTCACCAATGACATGTGGTGCGGTCAATACCTTTACTCTTAACTTTTCATCTTTTATAATTTCAACAATTTCTCCGCTTCCCCCTCTTTTTTCTGGTAAATCATTTCTTCTTAGATTTTCCGATACTATCCAAACCATACTTCTCATCACTTCTTCTTGTTCTTTAGGTAACAAAGCACTACAAAAATTTTTAATTTGATCACTATCTTTTCTTTTATCTTCTAATTCTAACCGTAAACGTGCTGGTATACAAGACTCTGACTTTTTGTTGTTTTTTCCGTATTCTTTAATATTAAATTTCAAACAAGTCGTAATTACTTTAACTACTTCTTTCTCTTTAGCTTGAACATCTATATTAGTAAATAACCAAAAAGAAAAAATACACTCAACAATTAATAAAATTTTACCCATTATCCCTGTCATTATTATCACCTCCTTAAATTCTCTTATTCTCTTATTAATAAAAATATTCGCCCTTGCCATTAAAGAGGCATAAAGAGGCAATGGCGAATATTATTTTTCTTCTTTTTTTAGGATATCCTTTATGACCTGACTGGGAACCGCAATAATGAAGTTTTTCCCAGGGGAACTCATTACGCTCATTCCCTTCAGCTTTCCTTTTTCATCGATGACCGCCCCTCCGGAAAATCCTGGTTCCGATGGTACTTGACAATATAACCATTCATTTTTTTGAAATTTTATCTTCCCCCCAAAAATATGAGGAAGAAAATAAAAATTATTTTCTACTGCAGGAAAAATAGAGTAACCTACTACAAATACTTCTTCTCCTATCTCTTCTTCTACACTTATTTCTACCCCTTCTCTAAGGGTAGAATAAATCTTTTGAGCTTGAACTTTAAAAAAACCATCTGGAGTTTGATTTAAAAAACTTTGAAAAGCTTCCATATTCGCTTCAATAACTATTACTTCATTCTTTTCTTCTTCTTTTCTTATTTTGCCAGGAATATTAATAATTGTATTTCGATCATTGTAAAAAACCCAGTTTTTCAGATAGTAACTGATCATCACTCTTTCTAATTTTAATTCAAAATTTCTACCTTTTTTATTTTCTTCTTCAACTGCTTTTTCTATTTCCCCTTTTAAATGATATGCTGTTATCACTAATCCGCTCCCTACCGGAATACAAGAGCCTGCTCTATTCGTTCTGTATATCTCATTTTTTTGATTTGCCTTGTCCTTTACAGTGAAAAGGAAGGTTACGAAACAAATTTTTTCATAAGTTTTTCTAACTTCTACTGGTAAATTACCTTCGTAAATCATTATTTCTCCTACTTGCGAAATGTTATCTATGTTATTTGTAACATCATCAGTTCGTGCTCGTGCTTGTATTGAAAAAAATAATATTAAAAATATTAAAAATATTTTTTTCATTATTTCCCTCCTTTTTTATTTTTAAAGTACTGGTTTTAAAAAAACCAGAAAAATCAACACTATCCGCCTAGGAATAGAGTCGACTTTTCTGGTTTTTTATAAAAAAATTCATAATAATTAATGAAAAATTTAATTAATTCAGAAAATGTCCCCAGAAAGTGCCCTTTTCTTTCTAGCGTTTTAATATTCTATTTTAAACAAACCAAAAAATAAAATCAAGTTTTTTACGAAAATGTCGACATTTTTGTAAAGATGCTGCATTTTTAAAAATTTTACTCCATAAAAATCCTACTTTAATCTCTTAAATTTTGGATTCCAAAAAATAGATATAATCTTTCTTTTGCCTTGAAAAGTATAATGATGTTTTACAGGACATTTTAATTTGTAACTATTGCTAATTGCCTGATTTTTACCGATAAAGAAACCTATATGTTTATGAAATTCATTATTTCCAAAATCCATTTCTTCCCAAACTAAAACACTTCCGATCTTAGGTTTTTTTATTTCCTTCCAGCCCGATTCTTCTAAATCCCTAATAGTCGAAGCTACGGTTGCATGTATTCTTTTTATAAATCCAAAGATAACTAAAATAGAAGAAACAAAAAATGCGCAAGAGAGCAGACCATTTTGCATGGCATCAATTTTTCTATTGTCAATTTTTATATACAAATTCCTATATGATTTTGAACTAATGCTATTTTTTATAAAAGCTAAATAATTACTAAATGTAAGCGGGATTATTTTTTTATTAACCATACGAACTCTTCTTAGCTTGGCTTGCCTATTCTATATTAATTAATCTTTTTTAAAATATTTTGAGTAATTTTATGCCAAAGAACTAAAAAGATTTATCGTAATCAACGGTCTTGGGCTTTTGCAAGTTTAAAAACGCAATTTTTTACTCTTTTTTAGCATAAAGAATAAAAGCATTAGGCGCATATTTTCTTAATAAATTATAATTTTTGGCATAAGCAACAGTATATAAATTTAGCTCTTCGTGCCAATTTGCATCAGTGGGCTTAACAATTTTTTTGATATCAAAACCTTCACTATTTAATAATTTCTTTAAAATTTCCATATCAATTGGCGTATTATCTTCCTTAATAATAATTATACCACCTTGCTTTAAAACTCTTATTGCTTCTTTTATAAATTTGATTTTATCGCTCAAAGAAATAGAAGGATCACCAAATACATTGCCAAAATATAGTTCATCAGCAAAATTTTCTTTAAAAGGCAAGTGTGTTGCGTCGGCATTGATAAAAAAGATTTTTCCTTTATGCTTTTTAAAATCTTTAATAGAGTCACTTATCTTTTTTGCTTGTTTAATATTTTCTAAGTTTTTATCAAGGCCGATATAAATTTCGCTATTTTTTATCCTTTTCCCGCCAACAAAAGTAATAGGCAATATATTCGTTCCAATTTCAATAAAAATTTTTTTAAATTTAATATTTTTTTCTAAACTTTCTGTATTTTTTAATCTTTCTTTCGTAAATTTTTTTTCAATCATAATAAAAATTTTAAAAATTCAAAATTGTATAATAAGGTTTTAAAATCTCTTCCTATGCAGAGGGCGTACTTCAATAATTTTTAAAAATAATTTTAATTGCCAAATTATCGAGAACCTTTAATGAATGATGGTCATTTTTTGAACAAAATCTAATTTTTTCTTTCGCAAAGTCTATGTCATTTAAGGAACAATTTTGCTGCCGGGCTAGGATTCGAACCTAGATACTGGGCTCCAAAGGCCCATGTCCTACCATTAGACGACCCGGCAATTATTATATGCCTTGTAACAAAGACACCATGCCTTTAGAAAATGTTGTTAAATTCTATATTTCTCTAAGGGATGAATGAGTAACTAGAGACATATCTTTAATTTTGTTCTTCCGGCCTTTTTTATTTAATAATAATTTTAAAACTTCTCTAACGGAAACCATTCCTTTTAACTCCTTTAACTTTTAATTTGATTTATAATTTCTACTACAGCAAGTTCTAAAGGCAGCTGCGGGATAGGCGTTATTTTTATTTTATCAAGTGCTTCAAATAATATATCTATTATCTTCTTAATTTTTTCTTCTGTTAAAGAATTACTGAATTCAATAATAAATTTTTCTTCATCTTGTGTAAGATTAAAATATTCTAATAAACTTTTATCAATTTTAGCATAAAAAATAATCCTCGAATATTTGGTCAAATTCTTAATAAATTGTGCTATATCTATTCCATTAAAAACTATATTATCTATAAAATTGAATACTTGTTTGATATCTTTAACTGATAACAGTTTTAAAAATTCTAAAATTAAGTCATCGCCAACAAGATCAAGATTTTTATAAGCATCAGCAAGTTTAATATAATTTCTATTATGCGCCAAAAGCCTTTCAAGCATTGATTCAGCATCTCGCAATGAGCCTTGAGCTTCTTTGGCAAGTATTTCCAAAACGCCATCTTCTACTTCAAATTTTTCCAATTTTTTTATTTTTTCAATACCTTTAATAATTTCTTCTTTAGTTAATTTTTTAAATTGGAATACCTGGCAACGAGAAACAATTGTCGGCAAAAGTTTATAGAATTCTGTTGTTGCTAAAATAAAAATAACGTGCGGCGGCGGTTCTTCTAAGGTCTTTAAAAGTGCATTAAATGCTTCTTTGGTAAGCATATGCACTTCATCTATAATATAAATTTTATATCTGAAAGAAGAAGGTACGAATTTAACGCTTTCGCGAAGTTCACGAATCTCATCTATTCCACGGCTTGATGCGGCGTCAATTTCTATTAAATCCATTGCCCTACCTTCAGTTATTTGAATGCAAGCGTCGCATTTATTGCAAGGTTCCGGATCAATTTCTTTATCTTTTTTATCAGTGAGGGATAAATCGTTATTAATTAACGATTGCCGCTTAAAACAATTTACTGCTTTTGCTAAAATCCTAGCAACGGTTGTCTTGCCGGTGCCTCGCGGACCTGAAAAAAGATAAGCATGCGAAATGCGGCCGATTCTTAAGGCATTTTTTAAAGTTTCAATTATGTGTTCTTGGCCAATTATTTCAGAAAAGTTTTGAGGTCTATATTTACGATATAAAACTACATTATTATTTAACATATAAAAAAATTACTTATAGTTATTATTTTTGTAACATTTGTTGTCTTTGTAAATAAATATTAAATTCGGCGGCAATTTCAGACCAATCAATCAAAGGTATATTAGTTAAAAAATAAGCTATCTTTGTCCTTTTTTCAAAATCGTTAAGGCATTTAGGAAAAAATTGAAAGAAGGAATTTAAAGCTATTGCTGCTTCTTCCATGGTTTTATTAAAATTTTTTTCCCAATTCTGAACCATACTTTTAAATTTTTTATCATCGCCGCCAAAATATGTTCTTAATTTTTCATCAATTAAAAATTTAGAATCAAAATCTTTAAAAAAATTATGATCTTTTATTATATGTCGAGCTTTTTGCTCGGCATCGAATTCAGTGCTTTCCTTAAAATAAGCTAAAAGTTCATTTTTACCCAAGCTATAAATTTTTTTGAGGTTCTTCTCTATTAACTTAGTTATATCTTTTAAATAATCAATTTTTTTCATCTTTTCAAATTCCAAATCCATCGGTGAATTAGCTAGATAAATCTTTTCTTCTATGCCCAACATATTTTTAAAAATATGATAGATTAAGTGCTGTTTTTCATGAATTATTGTTTCGATTTCGTTATTTCTAATAGCCAACAATTTATCTGGTTTGTGTTCAGCATTAATAAAATAGAATCCTATTGATAATTTAGTTTCCTTATTAGGAGGGAAATTACAAAAACCACAAATCGAAATAGCAGGTCCTCGTATTGGTTCT
>JBBIUM010000008.1:7229-14980 GCA_037440245.1 Candidatus Yanofskyibacteriota bacterium
GTATTGGTTCTTTAAAAATGATATTAAAAAAATTTTTATAATCCTCTTCCTTTTCAAAAATAACTAAAATACCAAAAGGCGTCCTTTCAATTAAAAAATCTCCTAGTGGTTTTATATTAAAAAACAATTCTAAAAAAAATTTTTCCCATTCACCTCCTTCCTTTTCAGCTTTGCTTTTAGCTAAGGCATAAAACTTATCAATTTCTTCTTTTAAATAAGAAAGATAGATTATAATTTTCCGAAAAGTAAACAGCTGTTTTTCTAGTTCTTCCCTTGAATCAAATTTAATATCTTTTATTTTTCTTAATAAAAAATCAACTATTTGTTCTTTTGCCAGAATAGCTGGATGGCTATTTAAAAAATCTTCTAAAGCGCAGGCAATTTCGGCAAAATGTAAATTTTGCTTTATAATTGTTTCAAATTTTTCCTCTCTTATTCTTTCTTCTGTTTCTACTTTTTCTTTTGAAATCAGTTTGGGATAATTTGACCTCGTTTTTTCAATTGCTTTGTCATCTTCTTGAGAAGAAACCATAAAAATAGTTCTATTGATTAAATATTGTTTTCTTTAAATACTATAAACTTATATCCTAAAAAATTCCAGAGTAAGGATATCACTGTTGCCACAACAGCGCCTATATTTGCCCAAATAATTTTATTTAAACCGGTGATTGGCGTAATAAAATTAACTATAAAAGAAGCGATACTAACGTTAATAATTAAACCTATAGATGTAACAATCAAAAATTGGAGAAATTCTCCGCCCCTGACGTTTGATTGCCATTTTTCTTTTTTTACTCCAAATGTCCAAAATTTATTCCAAAAATAACTATTTGTTACAGCAACCAAGAATGATATCATTTTAAAAATAGAATAATAGATTCCAGAACTTATACCGGCTAAATAAATAGCTAAATTCAAAACGCCAAAATCCACAGCCGTATTCATAAAACCAACTTCTATAAATTTAATTCCTTGAAAAAATATAACATTAATTTTAGTGCCTAGAAATTGTCCTAAAATAATACCTATAAACCAGAGAAAAGGTATTATTATGAAAAATAAAAATAAATAACGGTTAAGAAAAGGATTATTGAGATTTTTAAAAATTAGGATAGCAAAGAGAGCCGTAACAAAACCAACTATTAAACTATAAATTATATCTCTTCTCATAGAAATACCTTTGATAATTTAAAAATCAAAATGAAAGATTAAAATTTATAATTTTTTTAATTGCCACTGAATTATAACTCAAAACTTAAAACGCAAATTTTAAACATTTGAATTTTAATATTGTTTAGAATTTAGAATTTTGGATTTAGGATTTAATATCAGTTGTGGTTTTGAGTTATTAAAAGTAGTTTTGACTTTTAAGCTTTGAGTTCTGTGTTTTATTTAGCTTGGGTTTGATTAAGGGCTTTGTCATTTTATTACGGATTAGCGAATTGATTAAATACCACAGTTTATATTTTATATTACACTTTCTTTAAAGTTCCTGCTTCTCTCAATTATAGTTCTTTCTATCTCCGTAATATCTCTGCCATATTTCAATCTGGAAAATTGAATAACCTGTTTTTTAATCTCCTCATTAGGAACGGCTGCTTTATTGATTTTCATACTAAAAGGAGGAGAAATATAATTATTTATTATTAAACGCACATAAGCATTGAAGTTTGGCACGTTTATTAAATCTCTTTCAGAAAAAACAGGTTCAAAAAACTTTTTTAAAAATTCAGCATCTTCAGGTCCTACTCTAAAAGCAACCATAGAACCCACATTGCCAAAAACGGCATCGCGAACTTTCGTGTCACCACTCGATTTCAGTAATTGGCCAATAAACTGATGAGCCAATATTAAATTCAATTTATATTTTCTCGCTTCTGACAAAATAGTCGCAATGGAATCGGTAATAAAATTCTGAAACTCATCAATATACAAATAAAAATCTTTACGCTGTTCTTCAGGCATATCGGTTCTAGACAAAGAAGCAATAAGCAATTTACCTACAATAATCAAACCTAAAAGATAAGCATTAATATCGCCTAACCTGCCCTTAGACAGATTAACCACTAAAATTTTACCCTCGTCCATTATTTTCCTAAAATTAAAAGCTGAGTGTTGTTGACCAATAATTGGCCTCATTATATCATTGGCAACAAACATATTTAATTTACTTGTTATATAAGGAGCAAGTTCGGCTAACGATGCCTCCCCTTTTACCTTTTCCGCTTCTTTTGTCCAAAAATCGTAAACAACTTGATTCTTAGTTTTCGACAATTTATACGCCCTAAACTCTTCATCTGTTAAAACTTTAGAGATTTCCATTAAGGTAGAACCAGATTCAGGATCTTCCATAACTAAAAACATAGAATTTTTCATATATTGTTCAAACATCGGACCGCCGACTGTTCTTAAATCATAAAGTTTATCAAAGATATTAAACATTTCATTTATAACTAAAGTTTTTTGTTCTGGATATCTTTCGTCAAATTCAAGCATATTTAAACCAGTTGGTCTGCTAAAATCAGCAGGATTAAAATAAACAACATCCTCAACTCTTTCTGGAGGAATATATCCCAAAACAGTCTCTGCAAATTCCCCATGAGGATCTATAACTGCAACACCGTCGCCATTTTGAATATCTTGTCTTATCATTTCTTTCATAAAATTAGTTTTACCAGTTCCTGTTTGACCTATAATATAAAAATGTCGTCTTCTATCTTCTCTTAACATTCTAATTATAGTTTCTTCGCCGCGATAGATATTATTACCTAAAATAATTCCTTCTTGAGGTAAATTAGGAGGAGGCGGTGAAGTTCGCGCTTTCAACCATTTTATTTTAGGCGCAGCAACTTCAACAGACGGGAAATGAAAAATACTTGCAATTTCTTCAGTATTAAGCAAAAGCTGTTCCTTATTATCAAAAATTCTAAAAGAATAATTAAAGAGTAGTTTTTTCAATTTTCTGCCCTTATATCTATTAAATTTAAAAAAATTTAATTGAGGGCTGGCGAATTGTTGAAAAGCATTTTCCAAATGTTCTAATATCTTCTTTGCCCTCATTTCATCTTTAGCGGAAGCAATTAACCTTATATTTGCCCAAAAACCATTTTTTGATATTTTTTCTCCTATTGCCTTAATTTTTGCTTCATCAACTGGAGTTAAAGGCTTTTTATTTTTTAATTCATGCTCTTTTTTATCCTCAAAAGTTTTAAAAAAATCTTCAAGGATATTTTTTCCTTTTAAGGCTTCATTAAAACTTTTTCCTTCGCTCATTAATTGCATAACTTTCTGTCCTTTAGCTGCCCATTCAGACGAGGCTCTTTTAATAATAATTTGAATAGCAGCACCTTCTCCTTCTTTTTCAAGCTTTGATAAAGAATTACTTATATTTTCCAGCGGGTCATATTCCAAATTTTTATACGTTTTTATTGGCAAAAGATAATGAGAATTTAATCTTAAACTTGAACCAATATGATAACCAAGAGGAGTAAAAATATTATAATCCTCAATAAGCTCAATAGAAGCATCTGGATAATAGGCATTAATTTGTTTTTCAATTAAAGTTTCAAGGCCGCGAGGAATAGCCATATAAAATTTTATTTCCTCTCCGATATTTTCCAGCACCATTTCGAAGACAACATAGGGATCGCCATAAATAAACTTTTTAAATTCGCTTTTTTCCGCAATATTTATTAAAGTAGATAAAAATTGTTCCGCAATGCCTATATGTTCCTTTTCCTCTTCTCTTCGAGGAGCGCCATCATCCTTCTTTAATTGTTTTTGAGGCATTGTTATTAAAAGCAATGTCATATTTAATGACCTTGTTATTCTTCCCCTTTCTTTATAAAAATCAATAAATAGAATAACGAAAAGAACAGCACTGAGCCCCACTATCATGTAGATTAAAAGAAATAAAATATTTGAAGACATAACTTATAAAATCCTAAAACTTTAAAAAAATCTTAAGGACTAAAAAGGGTAAAAAATATAGATAATAAATGATAGATAAATTTTTATTAATCTAATTTTAATTCTTAAACCCTCTTTATTATCTTATCTAAATATTCATCTAAATGATCGACTATTTCATCATGAAAAGAATCTAAGGTTGACATATCTAACTTTTTAGCAATGCCTAACGCCTCAAATAAATCTGTTTCCAAAGCATATTTTGCCAATACTTTCGCTCGTTGTTTGGGACCGCTGATACTTTCCAAATTACTTAATAAAATTTCGGGCTTTGTCTTTGACGGCACCTTTTCAATCTGTGGTTTCTCCTCTTTAGCAATTTCTTCCAAATACATCTTTTTAATTTTTTCTTTTCTTTCAAAAGGAGGCAGTTCCATAAATCCTGGTTTTTCTTTTAATCTTTCAGTAATCTTTTCTAATATTTTATTAAAATTTTCACTTTCTGGCATATTTTTTGTTTTTATTTTTTAATAATTATAATAATTAAACTAATGTTTAATTCCTCTACTAAAGAAGCTAAACTTAAAAATTAAACACATCTCTGTAATTGATTGTTTTTAAAACATCAATGGTATTTTTTCTTTTATTAATTTCGTCTTGAAAGAATTTATAATTATCTTTATTTAAAAAAATTTTGTCATCTTTTATATTAGGTACTTTTACAATCGCCAAGAAAAAAAAGTGATAATAAAGATAAATAGAAAAAAGACCAATTCCTATAATTAACAATATCGCCATTAGAGCGTCAATTTTCAATCTTAAAAAGGAAAAAAATGAATAAACTAATTTTTTTAATTTATAAATTCTAACCATCATCATAAAAATAAAATTAAATTTTTCTATCTCTAACTCTAAATTTCTACATTCCTAATTTAAAATTAATGATTGCGTTAACGTCTCTTTCTGAAAGACCGGGATATTGTTCTTTATTAATCATGGTTTTGCTTATGGTATTTATGTTTAATGACTGAATAGTTAATAAATAATCTGCGTTTTCTAAGAAAATAATAAATTTCATTATTTTAGGGAAACTATCATAAATATTAAGCGAAATTAAAATCTCTTCGTTATTTTTTATAGATGGATTAATTTCAAAATATTTTAATCCTTGATTTTTTGCTGCTTCTTCCAAAAAAATAATAAAATTGACATAATTTTTATCTCTCAGAAAAAATTTATTCAAAAAAAAACTGCTTGTTTCAATATCAACTAAATTTTTTTCCAAAATATCTTTAGTCAATTTTCTAAAGGTGATATTTTTTAGTTCCGAACGTTTTTCATAAATCAAAGATGCTTTATTGTTAAGAATAGCAAAAAAATTTCTTATCCCAAAAAAATAAAATAGAAAAATGAATATCAAAAGAGAGCTTGTTAAAATAGAAATTTTATATTTGTAATCACTCATAATAAAATAGTTATGGAAAAATCAATATTGACCGATTTAACAATATTCTGCAACGGCGAAATAATATCTTTATAATTTTTATCTTGCCTTAATGTTTCTATAAAACTCAAAAAAGACTCTCTTGTAGCAGCGCTGCCGCTTAAAATAATTTTTTGGTTATTTTTATCGGTGGAATAAATAAGACTTTTAAGTTTTATTTCCTCAGGAATTTCTTTAATTAGTTGTTTTAGTATTGGGCTTATGACGCCTTTTTTAATAATTTCATTTTTAAATAAAACCAAATCACTATTAAAATCTTCAAATTGTTTTTCTAGATCTTTTACGTATTGAATTTCTTTATTTGATAAATAAGATTCCAGTTGATGAGATAATAATTTCTCAACATTATATAAATAATAAAAAAGTGCTAAAGAAGTTATGGTGATAATTAAAGAAAATACCACACAATAGGCAGCAATTGCTATTAAAGCATCAAATGTCTTAACATAATATAATGACTTTTTTTCTGAATCTGGAAGAAGATTTATCATAAGAAATTTAACTACTGTTTTTCAAGAATAAATTTGAAATTTTAATATCAGAAATTATATTACTGCTCTTAGAGCCAATCCTAAAGCAGTAACATAAGAAAGCGATCTATTATATATTAAATCTTTTAATTCATTTTGTGGAGCTGGCAATATGTTTATCCAGGGATTGGCTATAACCGTCGGCACTCTAAATTTTTCTTGAAGTTTTTCAGGCAAGATTTTTAAATTTGACCCTCCTCCGCATAAGATAATTTTATAAAATTTATCCGTATTATTGAGATGGTGATGAACATAACTTGACTTATAAAAATTAACATAATCTTCAATTTTTGAAACTAACTCATTAATTGGCTCATCTAAGATTTTAAATATTTCATCGTGACCTTCTTTTTTCATTTTTTCTGCTTCCTCAAAGCTTATTTTAAGTTTAGCAGCGACTATATCGGTAAAGCGTTTGCCGGAGATTAAAATAGAAGTAGCAAATCTTATTGTATTGCCACAGTGAATTATTATATCGGTATGATTAGCTCCAAAATCTAAAATTAAAGTCGTCTTCTTAGAAAAACTATTCTTTAAAACGCATCGAGAGATAGCAAAAGATTCTGGTTCAATCGCCACCGGTACAAGTCCAACTTTTCTAACCGCTGTTAAATACTGATCTATGATCTTTTTTGGAGCAGCAGAAATTAAAACATCAAAATGCTCTCCTTCTTTATCGCTAAAAGAAGCAACAAGTTTCCAATCAAAATAAATTTCATCAATTTTAAACGGGATATTTGCTTCAATTTGCCAAATAATTGCCTCTTTTAATTCATTCTCGGACATTTTCGGAAAAGATATAATTTTAGTATACGTTTGGCTTTCAGGCAAAGAAATAATGACATTTTTTGAACTTATTCTATGATACTTAGCGTTTTTCATCAATTTATTAATAAAATCTCCTAGTTTATCAGAATCAGAAATAAAGTCATCTTGAATAACACCAGCTGGCACTTCTTCTTCAGCATAAGAATAGACAGCTAACCTGCCTAAAAAATTTTTTCTCAATTCAATGGCACGCAATGAAAATTGAGAAATGTCCAAACCAAAAGCCGGTTTTTTAATTTTAAACAAATCAACAAATCTTATCATATTTTTTACTTTTAATTATACAAATAATTATACAAAAAATATTGATGAAAAACAATAAAATGAATCAAGTATTCTAAAATTTAACCAATTTTTCTATATTTCTGTGATTATTCTTCGAGAAACTAGAGTATGAGTTATTAAAATCTTAAAAATTGAAGTGCTAAAGGAGATATCAAAAAATTAAAAATATTATAACCATCACAGAAAACTTTGTGGTAAAACTTAAACATTTAGAAAAATAGAATGACTAAAAAACTCCGTAGTCTAAATCTTTGGAGTTTTTCAAAATTTTTCAAGCCTATACTACACTCATCGGGTACATAGGGTACATCTAAAGTCTATCTATTGGTTAAATTCAAAAAGAGTGCGAGAATTAAAGAAAATGGTTGAAAATCATTAAATAAAAAAACCTTAATTTCTCGCACTCCTATGTCCAATATACCATATTTTATGTTAATTAAAAATAGCAAACATCCAGAACTAATCAGAGAAAAAATGGTTCAAAGATAATATCAGATTTTGAATTATTCCCAGGTAGCTAGAGAATATAACACCAAAGGGCAAAGAGTTAAATTCTGGGTTCAAAGATATGAAAAAGAAAGAATTGATGGTCTAAAAGATAAATCTCGAGCTCCTCATCGGATTCCTCATAAAACCCCTAAAGAGATTGAAAAGAAAATTCAAGAAATAGCTAAAGATAAAAAGTATTCTATTGG
>JBBIUM010000009.1:0-14062 GCA_037440245.1 Candidatus Yanofskyibacteriota bacterium
CAGTGATTGTATCAAACTTCGGTTCTTTATCAGAGGTAATGGCTGATGCCGCTGTTTATATTAAAGACCCTTTTGATATAAAAGAAATTGCTGGCTGGATTTATTTATTATTTACCGATAATGAAATTCACAAAATCTTAAAAGAAAAGGGGAAGGAAAGAGCAAAAAATTTTAATTGGGAAAATTGCGCCAAAAAAACCTTAGAAGAATTAAAAGGAATAGTTAAAATAAATTAGATAAAACTATGTTGAAAAAGTTGTTGACGAATCAAATTTTTATCTTGCTATTGCTCCAAATCGCTGGAATTTTATTGGCAATATCTAATATTTTGAACCACAAGGCAATATTTTTTGTTGACGGTATTTTGTTATCATTTTTCATCTTTGCCCCTCTTCACGACACTATAGTTTTATTTATAGCATCGATACCGCTTTTTACCGCTCTGCCATTGTTTGAAATTGGCGGCTCAACTTCTTTTTGGAGAATAGCTATAATTATTTTACTTTTGAGAACATTCAAATTTATTGGTCTTAAAAAAATTTGGGAAGAAACAAAGAAATTTTTAAATATTAAAAAAAATTGGAAGGAATATCGTCTATATTATGTAACTATTCTATTTATAATTTGGACTATAATTTCTTTATTGAATGCCTTATCTATTACCGCTGGTCTTAAAAAGACATTATTTTTAATAAATATAGTTGCTTTGTTTTATATAATCAAAAAATCAAATATTTTGAAAATTTATAAAGAAAGAATGCGCTTAATAAAATCGGCAGTTTTTTCGACTGGATTTGTTTTGATGGTGGGTTTAATCCAAATACTATCAATAATATTTATACATCTCTATGATTTTTGGCAATTTTGGGCGAAAAAAGTTATACCTCTTTTTTATGGAGAGAATCTTGCTAAAGTTTTAGCGACGACCAATACCTGGTTTTCTTATTATCCTGACAAACCGCCAACCTTAAGAATATTTTCAGTTTTTCCTGACTCTCATTCTTTTGCTTTATTTATTATGATAGGAATGATATTTTTATTTTCTTACATTATTTCCTCAGGAAAATTTTTAACTAATAAGTTGGCTGTTTTATTTTTAATATTTTCATTACTCGGAATTATCCTTTCTGGCTCAAGAGGAATTTGGGTCAGCTTAATTGGAACTTTAATTTTTGCAATTGGCTATTTTTTAATAACAAAACAACATAAAGAAAATTTTATTTTTAAAATGCTAACTACGACAGCCTTAATTTTCGCCTTTTTATTTCCTACATCATCAATTATTTATTCTTTTTCTAAAGATGCCGCTTATAATATTGATACAGAAATGACCTTAAAGCGTTTGAAAAGCGTCACTAATTTGGAAGAAGTATCTAATAAAAGTCGTTTAGATATTTGGCTACGGTCAATCGAATCAATTATGAATAAACCAGTCTTGGGCGTTGGTTATGGAAATTATCCAGTAATTTTAAAAGAAGATTTAAAATTAGCTAAATACGGTTCATCGGCGCATAATTTATATTTAGATGTAGCCTCGGAAACTGGCTTAATCGGCTTATTCTTTCTCCTCTGGATTTTTTGGGAAATTTTTATAAAAGCTTATAAATCAAATGATAATTTCTCAAAATCTTTTCTAATTTGCTTTTTAACAATTTTATGGTATAATATCTTTGACGTAGTCCTTTTAAATGATAAGGTACTACTTTTTTTTATGGTGCCTTTGGCCTTGCTTTATTCAAATAAATAAGTCTCATTTAAGCAAATATTGATTCAAATAATTTTTATGAATTTTTATGGTTTCTGTTTCTATTGTTACCTATAACGGAGAAAAATATATAAAGAAATGCTTGGAATCAGTTTTAAATCAAAGTTATAATAATTTCGAAATTATCATAATTGACAATAATTCTAAAGATAAAACGCGAGATATAATAAATGAGTTAGCTAACCTTCATAGTCATATTAAAAAAATTTTTAATGATGAAAATTTAGGATTTTCCAGAGGCCATAATATCGGTATTAAAAACGCAAAAGGGGATTATATCCTTTGTTTAAATCAAGATGCTTTTTTAGATAAGAACTTTTTGTTGGAATCAGTAAAAGTGATGGAGTCTGATTCAACCATCGGCAGTATTCAGGGAAAAGTTTTCAGGTTAGATGATAATTGGAAACCAACTAATATTTTAGATACGACAGGCTTGATTATTTTAAAAAATAGAAGAATAATTGCAAGGGACCAAGGTTTAAATGACGAAATTGCTAAAAGAAATTCAATAGAAGAAATTTTCGGAGCTGATGGCGCCGCACCATTTTATAGAAAAATCGCCCTAGAAGATGTTAAACTCACTTTAAATAATATAAGTGAATATTTTGATGAGGATTTCTTTTTGTATAAAGAAGATGTCGATCTTGCTTGGCGATTGCGTTTATACTGCTGGCGCTGTATTTATGTGCCAACTGCAATTGCCTTTCATAGGAGGACAGCAGGGGATAGTGCAGCGCTGAATTATTTAGATATTCTAAAAGAACGTCTAAAAATTAACAAGATGGCAAAGTATTATTCTTTTAAAAATCAAAGATTACTTCTTATTAAAAATGAAATGACTGTTTTGATGATAAAACATGTATTTTGGTGGTTGCCAAAGGAAATTGGAGCATGGCTTTGGGCATTATGTTTTGAACAACCTTACATTCTAAAAGCTATTTTTGCTTTAATTAAGCAAATCCCTAAAGCATTTAAAAAAAGAAAAATCATAATGAAGGGGAAAAAAATATCTGCAAGAGAAATGGAAAGATGGTTCCAATAAAAATTAAAGTCATAATTTTTAATTACAAACTTGATTTAATGCGCCTTCTCATATTAGACAATCAGCTATTTTTATGCTCAATCTAAAATTTAATAATTCAACATTAATAATTATAGGACTGATTTTAATCGGCGTTATTTTTATTTTTATTTTTTTTAACGAAAAGGTAATTCAAATAATTGATAATTCTTATATCAAAGATAATCCAAATAGAATTAATATTTTAATTATGGGTATTAGAGGAATAAATGATCAAAATGGCGGGCTTTTAGCAGATTCCATAATTTTAGCCTCGGTAGATAAATTAAAAGGCCGCCTTGCGATTTTTTCTATCCCTAGAGATCTGTATATTAAAATGCCGCATAAAAATTATAAACAAAAGATAAATTTTGCTTACGCTCTGGGTTATAAAGAAAAAAAAGATGGATTAGAATATGCTAAAGATGCTATTTCTTATGTAACTGGAGTAGAAATAGATTACGCAGTCGCTATTGACTTTGATGGCTTTATTAAATTAATAGATATCTTAGGCGGAATCGATATAACACTTGACAAACCTTTTATCGAAGATAAACAATGGCACGATAACCCCGAATTTGCTTCTTCCAGCGGCGCTTTTATACTACCCGCGGGAAAAAATCACTTGAATGGTAAAATGGCGCTTTATTTTGTCAGATCCCGATTTTCTACATCTGATTTTGATAGAGCCGAAAGACAACAAAAAGTTTTAGCGGCAATAAAAGAAAAAGTTCTTGCTTTGAATTTATTTAAAGACTTTAAAAAAATTGTTGATATTTTTAATCTTTTAAAGAATAATATAAGAACCGATATTAACTTCAATGACATTTTAACTTTTATTTCTTTAGCAAATAAAGTAGATACTAATAATATTAAAACAAAAGTTTTTAATACTTCACCGGATGGATTTTTATATGAAACAAGACTAGGAGATGGCACTTATATATTATTGCCTTTAGGCGATAGTTTTGAGGCGATACAACAATATGTAAAGAATATATTTCAAGAAAAAGACGTGAATAGTCTCCAGTAAAAATCTCTAATGTCGATGATTTAATTTTATGATCTCTATTATAATAACCCATTACAAAACTCCTGAAGTTTTAAAGCTTTGTTTAAAATATATTCATAAACAACCTGAGGAAAAAGAAATTATTGTAGTCGATTCTGAAAGTGATTGGCAAACAAAAGGCGATGTAATTGATAAATTTAAAAACATTGAATATATTCCTTTTCCCAAAAATGTTGGTTATACGCGTTTAGTGAACGAAGGGTTAAAGCGAGCAAAAGGTGAGTATATTTTAATTATCAATGCCGATGTTATCATTCCTCAAGGCGCGCTTGGAAAACTTGTAAATTTCTTACAAAACAGACCAGAAATTGGGATTGTTGGCCCTAAACAATTAAATTTAGATGGCAGCGAACAGCAAAACTATTTTAGATTTCATAAACTTTCGACTATTATTTATAGAAGAACTTTTTTGAAAAATTTTTCTTTTGCAAAAAAAGAATTAGCAAGATTTCTCTATAGTGACGTAGAAAAATTAAACAAAAAAGGAGGTTTTGAAGTGAATTGGCTGATGGGTTCGTCATTATTCTTATCAAGAAATTCCTTGGAAAAAGTTGGTTATCTTGACGAAAGATTTTTAATGTATTTTCAAGATACTGATTGGTGTCGTAGATTCAAAGAAGCAGGTTTAAAAATTTTCTATTTTCCAGAAGTTACTTTTTATCATTATCACCAAAGAGGAAGTGTTAAATATGGCGGAATCATTGATATTTTTGTAAACCCCTTAACTAGGATTCATATTCTTGATGCAATAAAATATTTTTTGAAGTATAATAAATTAAGATAAGAATTTATTAGCCTAAAATTATGGAAAGAAAAAAACTTATAATAATTTTAACCGTATCGTTAATTGCCAGCTTCTTAGTTGGAGGTTTACTTGGTTATTCAATTGCTTATTATCAAAATCAAAAGGATAAGATGAATTTTATAATTCAAGGTAATGAAAATGCCGTTAGTGTTGATATGAGTTTATTTTGGAAGGTTTGGCGATTGATTGAAGAAAAGTATATTGGAAGAAACAATATTGATAGAAAAAATATGGTTTACGGCGCTATTGAAGGTCTGGTTAATTCGCTAAAAGATCCTTATTCGGTGTTTTTAAAACCAGAAGACGCAAAAATTTTCACTGATAATATGAATGGTCTTTTTGGAGGTATTGGAGCGGAAATTGGGGTTAAAAATGGACTCTTAACAATCATTAGCCCGCTCGAAGATTCTCCAGCAAAACAATCAGGCATTCTACCTGGCGATCAAATACTTGCCATAGATGGAAAGCCTACCGAAGGTCTCTCGTTAGACGAAGGTGTCAGATTAATTAGAGGCGATGTTGGAGTTCCTGTTGTTTTAACAATAAATCGCGAAGGTTTTAGACAACCAAAAGATATCAAAATCATAAGGGCAATTATTAAAATTCCAACTTCAAAATTTGAAATAAAAAATGGTGTCGTTATCTTAACTCTTTACAATTTCAATGCCGAAGTTCAAGATGATTTCAAAACCATGGTTGAAAAAGTTTTAAGAATAGATACGAATAAAATTATATTAGACCTCAGAAATAATCCAGGTGGCTATTTAGAAACCGCAGTAGCTGTTGCTTCCTGGTTTCTGCCTAAAGGGGAGGTCGTAGCCATAGAAGACTTTGGAAATGGCAGCAAGAAAGAGTATCGAAGTTATGGTTATAGAATTTTAGAAAAATATAAAGTTGTGATATTAATTAATAAAGGAAGTGCGTCAGCCGCAGAAATATTAGCTGGCGCCTTACGCGATCATAATGGCTATAAAATTGTAGGAGAAAAAAGTTTTGGCAAGGGTTCGGTTCAGGAATATGAAACTTTAACCGATGGCTCTTCACTGAAAATTACAACAGCTAAATGGCTTACTCCCAAGGGTGTTTCTATCGATACTGAGGGAATAAAGCCAGACATAGAAGTGGAAATGACGGTAGCTGATATAGAAAAAGGTCTTGATCCTCAATTAAAAAAAGCTTTAGAAATTATCAATGAATAAAAATTTAAAAAATTATTTATCAAATTAATATTCATCTTGCAACTTATAATAAATTTTAAAACATTAGAATATTTTTGAAATTGAAAATTTAAAATTAAAAACATAGGCTTCTTGCTTTCTTACTTATGAAAGTTATCTTATTAAAAGATATCCCAAAACTTGGTAGAAAATTTGAAATTAAAAATGTTTCCGATGGTTATGCAAATAATTACTTAATTCCCAATAAATTGGCTGTTATTGCCAATAAAAAAAATTTGGCAATAATTGAAAAGGAAAAAGAAGTATTAGAAAAAAAAGCCGAAAAAGAATTGAAAGAAATTCAAGAAATGGTCGCTCAAATTGATGGTTTAGAATTAGTAATGAAGGTAAAAATTAACGAAAAAAATGGAAAAATTTATGGCTCGGTTAATAATCAAAAAATTTACGAAGAACTTGCTAAGAAAGGATTTGAAATTAAAAAAGAACAGATTGCCTTAAACGAACCAATCAAGGCATTAGGGGAATATCCTGTTAAAATTGTCTTTGATCATAATTTAGAGGCAGAAATTAAGGTGATAGTTGAGGAAGAATAGTATTATTTAGCCAATACCTAAGGAAAAGGGTAAAATTATTATAGCCGCTTTCAATTTTTCCGAAATATTTTAATGAAAATATGATGAATACAAAATACATTTTTGTTATTGGTGGTGTCATGTCTGGGATAGGCAAAGGCACAGCAACCTCTTCAATAGGCAAAATTATTCAATCAAGGGGATATAAAGTAACAGCAGTCAAAATTGATCCCTATTTAAATGTAGATGCCGGCAATATGAATCCCATCGAACATGGAGAAGTTTTTGTGACTGAAGATGGTATAGAATGCGATCAAGACGTAGGTAATTATGAAAGATTTTTAAAAATTGATATTCCCAAAATAAACTAAATTACTACTGGAATGATATATGAATCAGTTATTCATAGAGAAAGAAATATGGAATATAATGGTAAATGTGTTGAAGTTGTTCCTCATATAACAAATGAAATTATAAATAGATTAAAGAATGTCGCTCAAAAAAGCAAAAGTCAATTTGTTATGGTTGAAATTGGTGGAACAGTTGGTGAATATCAAAACCTCATTTATTTTGAAGCTGCAAGAATTCTAAAATTAAAGTATCCAAAAGATGTTTTGTTCTTTTTAGTCAGTTATTTACCTATTATAACTAGCTTAGGCGAAATGAAAACGAAACCAACTCAACACGCTGTTCGTCTTTTAAATTCTTATGGTCTCCAGCCTGATTTTATTTTAGCAAGATCGGAAAAGCCGTTAGATAATTTAAGAAAAGAAAAACTGGCTATTTTTTGCAATGTTAAAAAAAGCAATATTATTTCAGCACCAGATGTACAATTCATCTATGAAATCCCGGTCAATTTTGAAAAAGAAAAAATAGGCAATCAACTTTTAAAAGAACTCGGCTTAAAATCAAAAAAAGCCGATTTAAAAAAATGGATTAATGCTGTCTCTAAAATTAAAAAGTTAAAAAAAGAAATCAAAATTGGAATAGTTGGAAAATATTTTAATACAGGAGATTTTACTTTAGCCGATTCTTATATTTCTGTAATAGAAGCAATTAAGCATGCGGCTTGGAGTTTAAATTATAAGCCAATTTTAACTTGGTTGAATGCCGAAGATTATGAAAAAAATCCTGAAAAAATTGAAGAAATTAAAAAATTCAATGGTATTATCGTACCCGGCGGATTTGGTAAAAGAGGAGTGGATGGTAAGATTAACGCCATAAAATTTTGTCGAATAAACAAAATTCCGTATTTTGGTTTATGTTATGGTATGCAATTAGCGATCGTCGAATTTGCAAGAAATGTATTAGGATTAAAAGACGCCAACACAACAGAAGTTAACCCTAAAACAAAATATCCGGTTATCGATTTTCTACCGGAGCAATACGAAAATATAAAAAAATCTCAGTATGGCGGTACTATGCGTCTGGGGAATTATAAGTGTCATTTAAAACCGCAGACAATCGCCTTTGAGGCATACAAGAAAAATTTAATTATTGAAAGACACCGACACAGATATGAATTTAATAATAAATTTAAAGAAAAATTTGAAAAAGGAGGTATGATTTTTTCTGGTATAAATCCCGAAAGAAATTTAATAGAGATTGTCGAATTAAACAAAAAAGAACACCCTTTTTTTGTTGGTGTTCAATTCCATCCAGAATTCAAATCAAGATTTTTAATACCTCATCCTCTATTTAGAGAATTTATTAAGGCAGCCATAAAGCAGCCATAAAATCCACAAACAAAAATTTTTAATTTTTAATAGAAAAAAATATTAATGTTTTTCTGATGATTTGATAATTTAATTCTAAACTTATTAAATTCAGATAACACTAACAACCTTGGCAATTCTTTTTTTACCGTCAAATCTCGTTTTTTTAATTGTTTTAAATTGAACTATGCCATTTTTAACAGCGTAAATTGTATAATCCCTTCCCATTTTAACATTTTTCCCTGGCAAATATTTTGTTCCTCTCTGCCGAATTATAATATTGCCGATTTTAGCTTTCTGACCGGCAAAAAGTTTAACTCCTAATCTCTTTGATTCTGAATCACGACCAAGTTTAGTGGAACCGCCTGACTTAGTATGCGCCATATTAGTAACTTTTTACATAATAATTTTTCTTCATTAATATTTTTAGAAAATCATTATCTAGAAAAATCGGTTTAAAAATTAAATAAAATATTGATTTTTACAAACAAAATAATTAAGATATTTAATATATAAGTAACGAAATTCTGCGATTTTGTCGCAGACTGTTAATCAATTATGATAATAAATGATTATATCGTAAAAGTCAAGAAGTGGGGGAGTGATAATGCGAGAAATTTAATTCTGGCATTTTTGATATTTCTTTTAACTATTTTTAGTTTTTGGTTAGGCCGAATTACCGCGCCAATTTTTGAAAAATCGCCAATTATTATAAACTATGCAATACCTCAATCTAATTTAAATCAAGATGGCCCCGACAAGAAAGATGATGGCAAAAATACAATTTCCGAAAACGACTTTAAAAAAGCGTCAGCAAAAGGATTGTTTGTGGCTTCAAAGGCAAGCGCTTCCAAGGTATATCATAAAGCAGGTTCTTATTGGGCCCAAAAAATAAAACCAGAAAATCAAATATGGTTTCAAACCGAAGAAGAAGCAAGAGCAGCAGGATATAGGCCGGCTGCTAATTAAATTTCATAATTAAGATTCATCGTTATTTTCCAAAATTTCCGAATCTTTCATTTTTTTAATCTTGCTTAAAGTTAAAGTTTTATATTCGTTAATTTTCTTTTTAGTCTGCTCAATTTCAATTTTTATATGATAAGGAACTTGTTTTAACAAATTTTTTAATTTTTTAGCATCGATCGATAAAATTTCTTCCCATTTATTAAGAGGGGAGAGAATTTTTTTTACTAAATTTTCATCATAACCATAGCGTAGCATAGTTTTACGAGTGACAACATAATCATTATCATTAAATATTCTTTCAATTTTATTTTCATCTAAATATTTATTTAAAGTTGTTTTTATCTCTGCTAATCGTTTATTATTTTTGCGATTAATCTCAGTTAAAATAGAAAATTCATCAATTAATTTATTTATCTCCTCGGCTGAAGGCAATTTCTCATACATGCTCCTCCACATCGGACAAATTTTTCTATAGCTACACCAATTACAAAGTGTGGAAATTTTTGGTTCATAATTACTAACTTCTATTTCTTTTAATAAAGACAAAATTCTATTTTTTATAGGAACTATATCTTGTTTAGTAAAAGATAGGGTAAATTTTTCATTATGTTTTAAATAATAAAAACTTAAATTTATTTTTGTTACATTTAAAGAAGGCCATTTATTTAAAAATCCCAAATAATAAATAGGCAATTGAAGATTAGAATTTATCACGTCTTGAGAAGGCATTTTTCTTGCTGTTTTGTAGTCAATAATTTCAAAAATACCATCTTCAATTTTATCAATCCTATCTATACGACCGCTTATTTGATGTTGATTTTCTTCATCCTTACCTAAGCTAAATAAAAAAGGAGTTTCTAAGTTGAAAATTTTTGGTTTTTCGCTCTTATTTTTTAAATAATAATTTCTTAACATTTCAATACCTTCTGAAAAGTACAACTCTTCTTCTTTCTTGCTAAACATTTCTTCTGGAGGATTCCATAAGTTTTTAAAATATGATAAGGCTTCTTCTAAGGTAGGGAAGGAGGGTAATTTAGAATACAGCCATTTTAAACAGTTATGAATTTTTTCGCCCAAAAAAGCCTCTTTACTTTTTGGAGCTTTTATTTTATCAATGACTTGAAATTTAAATTTTTGCGGACAGATTCTAAATAAATCTATTGAAGAATAAGATAAATGCATAAAAATAACATCTGGAATGTATAAAAAGAAGGGGAAGAATAAAGGCGGTACTTTTTCCTAAGTATTTTTGACTTTTGTATTTAAATAAATAAGTTTAATAAAGTAAATGCGTCGCATAATGTATGTTTTGCGATGCATTCTCAATAGGAATGGTTTAGTAAAATATCTTCTCCTATAAGAAAATTACTCTCCCCGTAAAAAATTATTCTCGTTATAAAAGACTATTCTTTTAAAGAAACCCTTCTCTCCTCTTGTTCATAAATTCTATTTTGAACTCTTTCCAACTCTTACTAATTTAAACTCTTACCAAGATTAAACGCTTAAGAAAATATAATTCTAATAATTTGTTCAAGTAAATCAAAAAATGCCTTTAATATTGCTTCTAATATTAATTGTAATTTTTTATAAAACTCATCTTTTTGTTCTTGTGGTATGTTGTTATACCATTCAATTATACCATTATAAATACTTTTTATAATTTCAGGCAGATCTTCTATTTTTTTATCTTCTAGAGATTCATTAACCTTTGTTTTAAAAATATTTAATATAAATGGAGGTACATAAGGCGTTTCTAATATTTTAGGACTTATCTGCGAGGGTTTTTCCAAAGAAACATTTGAAAAAGAATAGAGACTTTTAGTTAGAGGCAAGAAAGTTGCTATAAGAATTATGATAGCCACAATTACTATCTTAAGCCTGATATTAAAATGAAATTTTCTATTTATCATAAAGATAGATTATTAAAAATATTTTAAAAATATTAAAGATAATCTAACGGATTTAAAGAGACGCCAATGGGCAAATAGTCATAGATTCCTTTTTTAATTTGGAAAGTTCGTGGCGCAAAAATAGAAAAGTGCAAATGGCAACCAGTAATACCTTCAACATAGCCCGTATTTCCTTCACGTCCTATAATTTGGCCAGCTTTTACTGATTGACCACTTGAAACAATTATACTGCTTAAATGTCCATACAAAGTTGTTAAACCATTATCATGTTCTATCACAACCCACTTACCATAGTAATATTTTCCGCTATCGCCTGTTTTTATAACTTTACCGTCGGCAGCTGCGTAAATATATGCGTCGCACAATGTATCAGAGGCGATATCCAATCCATTATGTCTTTCATAATACTTACCGTTTTCGCCATAACCTCTTGTAATGCCAGATTCTGAAGAAGGCCAAATAAACAACCCTTTCCTTGGCCGTGGGATTCTCGATAAATCATATTGTCGCCTTATAATATCTTCTAATTCGTTAATTTCTTGTTCTATTTCTCTCTTTCTTTTTTCATTTTCAGCTAAAATTTGCTGATATCTTTGCTGTTGTCCTTTTGTAATTTTTAATATTTTATTTTGTTCGCTTCTTTGATAATCCAAAGAAGCATATTGGGCTTTAAGTTTATAACTCAATTCTTCAAGTTCATTTTTTTGTTCTTCAACTAATTTTTTATTTAAAGATACTTCTTCTTTTAATTTCTTTATATTGTCTATTCTTATTTTCAATTCTTCCTGCAATTTTTTCATATTATCTGCCTGATTGAGTATTGCGGAAAAATTACCTTCGGCAAAGACAAGTTCAATAATATTGATTTGGTCATTCTCGTTTATTTTTTTTAATGCCTGCTTAATATAATTCTTATATAAAACTATCTGATTTTCAAGATCATTAATTTGAGTATTCAGGTTTTCTATTTTTAAATTAGTATTATTTAACTTCAACTGGTTAACTTTAATCTCAGTGGTAAGTTTTTTAATTTCATTATCTAAAATTGATAGTTTATTTGTTAATGTTTTAGCTTCATTTTGTTTTTGAAGAATATTTTTTTTTAATGTAGCAATCTCGGCTTCTAATTTTTTAATTTCTTCTTCCTTCTGTTTAATTTGTTCATTTAAAGCGTCTAACGAGGCACTCCTTGCAATTTGGAGCAAGGGAGAAAATAGTAAATAATTAACAATCATTAAACTTATAATGTATTTATTTTTAAACAATATTTTTATCATTTTAATTTATTCTCTTATTATCTTTTTGTTGCTAATTTCTTTATAGCATTTTTAAGTCTTGAAATTACTTTATCTCTTCCTAAGGTTTCTGCAATATCTAACGGATCAGGAGATTTATCTTTGCCGGTTAAAGCAACGCGGAATGGCCAATAAACTTGCCCTCTATCCCCTATTTCTTCTGATTTTTTCATTAAAACATTTCTAAGCCATTCTTTGCTCCATAAAGATTTATCGGCTTCTTCTATAGTATTTAAAAGGTCTTCTAGTATTTCTTTTGCTTCTTTGACTTTCTGGTCCTTCCAACATATTAATTTTTTCGAATATCGTATGTTATCCCTGAAAAAATAATCAGTAATTTTTTTAAAATCTTCTAATTTTTTAATTCTTTCGCGCTCCAGTGCTATGACTTTTTTAATATAATCGTTATCTAACTTTATTTTTGAAGGTAAAAAATTAGGATAGAGAAGGTTAAAAAGATCATCAATAGATTTTTGTCGAATATAATAACCATTAAGCCAATTTAATTTTTCAATATTAAAAATGGCTCCGGATTGTTGAATTTGTTCGATGGAAAATTCCTCTATCAGTTCTTTTAGTGTAAAAATTTCTCGGTCTGTTTTTGAATGCCAACCCAAAAGCGCCATAAAATTCACAAGCGCTTCAGGTAAATAACCCATCTTTCTAAATTCATCAATAGAAGTAGCGCCGAATCTTTTAGACATTTTCGATTTGTCTGGCGCCAAAATTAAAGGCAAATGACCAAATTTAGGGATGGCAAAACCAAGCGCTTCATATAATAAAATTTGTTTAGGAGTATTCGAAATGTGATCTTCTCCTCTGATAACATAGTTTATTTTCATCTTATAATCATCAATAACAACAGCTAAGTTATACAAAGGCATATTAAAATTTTTGGAAATTGAGAAATCGCCAATTAAATCTGTTTTTACAGATATTTTTCCTTTAATTAGGTCTTCAAACTCAACTGTTGGTCTTTCGGTAACTGACGGCGTTTTGAATCTAAAAATAAATTTTTTACCAGCCTTCATCTTTTTTTCAACTTCCGCTTTAGACAAATTTCTACATTTTCCAGAATAGGCTGGAATATTTTTCTTTTTTATCTGCTTTAATCTTTGAGCATCCAACTCCTTTTTTGAACAGAAACAAGGATAAATTTTCCCCTCATCGTAGAGCTGATTTATGTATTTTGAATAGATAGCGATTTTTTCGCTTTGGCGATAAGGACCATATTCGCCGCCTACTTTAACGCCTTCATCCCATTCTAAACCAAGCCATTTTAACCCTTCGATAATGCTTTTTTCATATTTTGTTGCTGAACGCCTTAAATCAGTATCTTCTATCCTTAAAATAAAAGTGCCATTATATTTTTTAGCAATTAGATAATTAAAAAGCGCAGTTCTAGCTGTGCCAATATGTAAAAAGCCTGTCGGTGACGGCGCAATCCTAACACGTGGATTTTGAATAAATTCTGCCATAATCCTTGAAGATTTTTAAAATAGAATTTTTTATTATTTTATTATATACCATAAATAAGAAAAATCCAAAAATTAATTTAATTAATTTAAAAATAATAAAATTTTGTATTATCTAAAATCTAAAAAGGCAGAGTAATCTGCCTTTTTATTTATTCTTTTTTATTTTCTCTTTCTTTATTTCTATAATTGTATATTAGTATTATGCCAATTACAACAACAATTAATCCAAAAAAAGCTGCAGCATAG
>JBBIUM010000010.1:0-3240 GCA_037440245.1 Candidatus Yanofskyibacteriota bacterium
TATTATCTTGAGGATTTTGAGAGCCGAGTTTATAATTAGCCGCTTTAGTCCAACTGGAAGTGCCGGTATTTTTCATTACTACGGATACGGTGGTGGTTGAACCGGTTGTAATTGTCAAAGGAACGGTCTGGGAAATAAATTTCGCGTTATTGGTAGCTGTCAGAGCTTTTTGTGTTATAAAAACTGAAGCTGACGCAACAATAATTAAAAGGGGAATAAAGATTTTTAATTTTATAATATTGTTTAGATTTTTCTTCATGATACTTTTTATTTTAGAAATCTCAAGGATGAGTAGAAATCGCAATTGTTAATTGGTTGCTATTAATGAATTAAAAAAATACTCGTCATAAATGACTTTAATTTTATAATTTTAGCTATATTTATCTCTATCGCCAAATTCCCATTTTCTTTTTTATTTCAATTATATTTTGAGAAGCAATTTCCTTGGCTCGCAAAGAACCATCTCTTAAAATCTTTAATAACTCCTGCGGATTAGATACTAACTCCTTTCTTCTTTCTTGAATAGGCGTTAAGCTTCTGATAATCAATTCGGCTAATTCTTCCTTGAACTTCAAATAATTTTTCCCAGCGAATTCCTTTTCTATCTCTTCGAAAGACTTTAAAGAAAAACCTTTATAAATAGCCATTAGATTTGAAATCGCGGCTTTTTTTTGAGGATCATATTTTATTTCTTTACCAGAATCTGTAACTGCTTCTCTTATTTTCTGTCTTATCACATCGGGTTTATCAGAAAGAAAAATACAACCTTTATTTTCAGATTTTGACATTTTTTGATTTGGGTCGGTTAAAGATTTAATTCTAGACAAAGATTCATCGCCAAGTAATGCTTTTGGCAACTTAAAAAATTGTCCAAATCTTGAATTAAACCTTTCAGCGATACTTCTTGTGAGTTCTACGTGCTGTAGTTGATCTTCTCCAACAGGAACAACATCAATATTGTAAAGCAAAATATCCGCCGCCATAAGGACTGGATAATAAAATAAACCGGCGCTAACAAAGTCCTTCTGCTTTTTCGCCTTATCTTTAAACTGCGTCATTCTCGATAAATCTCCAAAAGAGGCCACAGAAGATAACAACCAAGTCAATTCAGTATGCTCAGCAACATCTGATTGAACAAATAAAATATGTTTCTGATAATCAATGCCAACAGCAATTAAATCAGCCGCTGTATTTAAAATTCTCTCTTTAAGAGAGTGAGCCTCGTAAGGAATTGTTATGGCATGTAAATCGACAATTATAAAAATACAATCGTTGTCTTTTTGCAATTCAACCCACTGTTTAACAGCGCCTAAATAATTTCCAATATGAATTTGTCCTGTTGGCTGAATGCCTGAAAGTATTCTCATTATTCGTAGTTTAACGAATTAACGAATCAATGACTTTTAATTAGTTTATATTCGTAATCCGTTAGTCTGCTAATTAAATCCTAATAACAACAGGTAAAACCATTGGTCTACGTTTAGTCTTGAAAAATAAAAATTCCCCAATTCTATCACGTAAATTATTTTTTATAAAATCAATATCTATACGTCTGTTAGCCAAAGTTATTTGTTCAACAATATTAATCGTTCTTTTTCTGGCTTCTTTTAAAAATTCCTTTGATTCTTTTAAATAGATAAATCCTCTGGAAATTATATCAGGGCTACCCTTTACTTTTCCTGTTGCGGAATCTACTACCACTATTATAACAAAAATCCCATCTTTTGAAAGCAATTGCCTATCTCTTAACACTACTTCACCAACGTCACCAACGCCTAATCCATCAACTAAAATATAATTGGAAGGCACGGTCTTTTTTTCCCTCCAAATTCTATCTTTATCTAAATGAACAATCCAACCATTTTCAGCAATTATAATATTTGATTTCTTAATTCCTAAGCTAATTGCTAAATCGGCGGCAGCAATGAGCATTGAATAATAACCATGGATAGGCATAAAGAATCTAGGCCTTAATAATCTAATCAATTCTTCTAAGTCTTCCTGTTGGCCATGCCCACCAGCGTGAATATCCATCAATTTATAATGAAAAACTTGGGCGCCTCGTCGATAAAACTCATCCTTAACAATTTGCACACTTCTTTCATTACCTGGAATAACCGAAGAAGAAAAAATTATAGTATCGCCACTTTTTATATTTATATATTTATGTTCACCGCTAGCAATTTTCATTAATGCCGCATTACTTTCACCTTGAGCGCCTGTGGCTAAAATTGTAATCTGATTATCCGGATATTCAGCCATATGTTTAATATCTATAATGGTTTTTTTATCAATCTTTAAGTATCTCAATTGTCTAGCAATTTCTATATTTGATTTCATACTATAACCTTGAATAATTATCTTTCTGTTGTACTTTTCTGATAAAGAAATAATTTGTTGAATTCTATTTAATAAAGAAGAAAAAGTCGCTGCGATAATTCTTCCTTTGGCTTTCTTAAATATAAAATCTAAATTTTCATAAATTTCAGATTCTGATATTGAATGTCCTATTTCTTCAGCGCCTGTAGAATCAACCATTAAAAGATCAATTCCCTCAGTTCCTATTTGTTCAAGCCTTCCTATATCAACTGGCTTATCATTTAAAGGATTAGGGTCAAATTTAAAATCGCCGCTATAAAAGATATCTCTGCCGCCAATATTTATCTTTATTGCTAAGGAATCTGGTATATTATGATTCATATGAATGAAATTAAGTGTAAAAGGACCAACCATAATTTCCGAACCATCTGATACTTCTATTATTTCCAATTCTTTAAGCCCTTTAAACTCGACTTGTCTTTTCATAATAATACCCTTAGTTAAAGGTGCAGCATAAAGAGGCGGATAGCCCAATTTTTCTATTAAATAAGGAATGGCACCGATATGGTCATAATGACCATGAGCAAAAAATATGCCAAGGATATCTTCTTTTTTATCTATTAAATAGCTGACGTTAGGAATAATATAATCGATGCCCGGCGTATCTTCTTCGGGAAATTTTAAACCAAGGTCTAAAATAATAATAGACCTCCTCCCATTCTCTTCATATTCAAGAACAGTACAATTTTTTCCAATTTCGCCTAAACCACCGAGAGGAATAATTTTTAAATCACCTCTAAAATCTTTTATCTTGCTTTCTCTTGCCAATATTTTCTTATTGATTTTAACTTTTTTCATGGTTTAATTTCATTAATTGAATTTTAACTCAAAACTCAAAAATCAAAAATAAAACTAGAAAAT
>JBBIUM010000010.1:3313-13819 GCA_037440245.1 Candidatus Yanofskyibacteriota bacterium
CGCAAAACTACAACTTAAAGCGTAAAACTTACTTATTAACCTTAAAAGAAAAAGTTTTAACTTTTTTGAGCTGTAGCTTTGCGCTTTGCGCTTTGAACTTCTTTAAACATCTGAATTTTAATATCGTTTAGAATTTAGAATTTCGGATTTAGGATTTAAATCAGTTATAGTTTTGCATTTTGAGGTTTAGTTTTAAATAAGTAATTGAATGAAGACAAATGGGCGGAAGAGGATTTGAACCTCCACGGCCTTACGGCCATCAACTCCTGAAGCTGATGCGTCTACCAATTCCGCCATCCGCCCTCAAAAATTACCGAAAAATTTTTGAAATTCTTTCTTTTATTTTATTAATATTTTCATTTGGCAAAGGATTCACTCTTCTTGCTAAAGCCAAATAATAAGAAGTCCAATAACTTAAAATAATGCCATAAAAAAATTTTTCAAAAAGTGTATGTCCCATTAATTCTATGGTTAAAACCTGATAACCTAATTTTTTTATAATTTCTATAACAATTTTAATCAAGCTCCTATTCTCCGAAACTTTATTATCATTTATAAATAAAAAGAGCGGTATAATAGTTTTTCTATAATACTTTATATAACCCTCTATCTCATTATGGTCTAATTCAGGCAAGCAATTAAAAAATGCTGGCACTTTTGCATTTTCATTAAAATTTGTCTTCCATAAGTAAGATAAATGTTTCAAAAACGGAAAAGAATAAATAATGGGAATTTTATTTTTTATTTTTTTAACAATCTTTTTAGCCACAGACTCCGCCTTGGAGGAACTGACGTTAAGTAAAGAAAATTGATCCAAAATAATTTTTGACAAAATACCGAATTCAATTAGAATCTTTGCCAGTCCAACTAGTTGCCAACCTGTACTCAGACGCGGCGGAATATCTTTTTGGGGAATTAAATAAATTGGATACTTAAAATTATTGGCTAATTCAAAAAGCTTACCGCCCGAAGTTAAAATAGCCAGCGATAATTTTTTATCCGAAGCTTCCTTAAAAATAGTTAACATTTCTTGAGTATTGCCAGAATAGGAAATTATTATAATTAAACTCTTGTTATCAACATTTGGAGGCAATTGCCAATGACGACAAATATGTGTGTCTTTATGGGCTAAAAATAAATCAGAGAAAATTCCTGAAGCCAACGCCGAGCCGCCCATCCCGCAAAAAATAATTTTATCAAAAACCAAACTTCTATTGATGGAATTCTTATTCAGAACATCAATTTTTAAGGCTTTCGAAATTTGTTCCGGAAAATTCAAAATTAAATCACGCATAAAATTATGAACTTTATTTAAATTTCCTTTTAATTTCTAAATACCAATTTAAAATATTAGCGAAACGATAAGTAGAATTATTAATATTTTTAACTCCAACATTTCTTAAATCTTTCGTTGAAACAAAAATATAGTAAGGACTATAAAGGAAAATGACAGGAATTTCTGAAGAAATAATTTGGGACAACTCTTTATATTTAGCAGCTCTCTCTTCTAAATTAAAAATCACTCTTGCTTCTTCTAATAATTTATCCGCTCTTGAATTATCAAACATAGCAATATTTAAACCTGGATCTTTTTTTTGCGATGAATGCCAAAAAGAAAAAACATCAGGATCAGCGCCTAACATTTCGCCAAAAATTAACGCCTCGAAATCTCTAGTTTTTAAAACATCATTTTGAAGCTCAAACAAATTAATCACTCTAATAGTAGCATCAACGCCAATTCTCGACCAATACGCTTTTAATTGCTTAGCTAAATTCTCAAGTTCATTATTAGAAACAGTAGTAATTTCAACGCTTAATTTAACTGACTCTTTATCAATTATTTTCTCTCTAAAACCGTTTTCTTTTAAAACCCAGCCATTATCATTTAAAATCTTCTCGGCTTTCTCTACATTATATTCATTTTGAACTTGACTATCCTCTTCAAAATTAAAACCTTGCCAAAAATTATTAAAGAAGGGACTATCAAGAGCAAAAGCTTCATTAGCAATAACATTTTTAATAATTTCCTTCTTGTTTATTGCTAAAGCCAAAGCAGTTCTAACGTTTTTATCCGCTAATGCTTTACTTTCAGTTTGATTAAAAAATACAGCAATATAAGCAGGCATTCTCAAGCGATAAATATTAAATTTGTTTGCTTTTAATTCGTTTACGTTAGTAGCCGGCAATCTCGCCGCACCATCAATTTTTCCTTTTTTTAAAGCTGCTAAGGCATCGTCATAATTTTTATAAAAAATAAATTTTACGCCGTCTAAAAATGGCCTGTTCTTATCACCTTCATTTTTAAAATAATATTTATTAAATGCCTCTAGTTCTATATAATTAATATACCCCTTGGTATCTTTACTTATCCTTTTAAATTTAAAGGGGCCAGAGCCAATAGGCGCCAGATTAAATTCAGAAATAAATAAATTCTGAGCCGAAATATTATCATTTTGCCAAAAATGCTTTGGCAAAATACCCACATCAAGATTAGTAATAAAAGGGGCATAGGCGGTTTTCAAAGTAAATTTAACGGTTAAGTCGTCGACTTTTTCAACTTTCACGCCCTGAAAATTAAATCTTAAAGGACTTTGAAAATCATTATTTTGAATAATATTAAAAGTAAAAACCACATCGTCGGCGGTTACCAATTTGCCATCGTGCCATTGAGCATTTGGTCTTAATTTGAAAATATACTCAGTGTTATTGTTGGAAATTTTGTAACTCTCAGCCAAATCCATTACTAATTTATTATCTTTATCAAATTTAACAAGCGAAGAAAAAATAAGAAAGCTAATATCTCTATCTATATCATTGGAAACAGAATAAACCGGATTTAAATATCGCGGCTGACCAACCATTCCTTCTTTATAATATCCTCCAAAATCAGGGACTTCATAAGTTAAGGTTTTATAAAAAGAATTAAGGAAAAGAATTAAGGAAACAACGAATAATAAAAATAAGGCTGATGCTATTAATTTATCTTTAATGCTTAAATATCTTATAAATCTTTGCCAATCTTTTTTTAAAAAATAATTAAAAGAAAACGATTGAACAAGAGCAGGTTCCTCAGCCATTTGCTCTTTCTTTATAACAACTCTTAAATTCAAATTACTAAAAAATTTAAAAAATTTATTTAATTTTTCTTTCAAAAAAGAGAGAAGTTTTTGCATTATTTTATTAAAATATTAGCTATACCCACGGCTAAAAAACAAATGGCCAAAATAATACTGGAAATAAAAATAAATTTTTCAACACCTCGTCGACTTCCATAAAAAGTCTCACTGCCAAAAACAGATGATAATCCTCCCCCTCTTTGCTGAAGCAAAATCACAATAATTAGAAGTATAGAAACAATTATTTGAAGAATTTTTATAATCATAAGTCGTTGGTCTAAAACTTAAACTCAAAACTTAAATTTTGACTTTAAACTTTAAAAAACTTTAGTCTAAATTATACTAACTAAATTAAATCCAAGATATTTCAAAAGCCAAACTAAATAAATTTCAAAACGAAACCAAAAAATTCAAAATTGTAAAAGTCAAAAATCAAAATGAAAGATAAAATTTATGATTTTTTAATTGCCACTGAATTTAACTCAAAGCTCAAAGTTCAAACTTTAAACATCTGAATTTTGATATTGTTTAGAATTTAGAATTTCGGATTTAGGATTTAATATCAGTTGTGGTTTTGGATTTTGAGTTATTCTTCTTGTTTAAGGTAATATTTAAATCCTGTTCCGGCGGGAATTAATCTGCCTAAGATAATATTCTCTTTTAATCCTCTCAAATTGTCGATCTTTCCTTCAATGCTAGCATTAGTTAAAACTCTTACAGTTTCTTGAAAAGAAGCAGCGGCTAAAAAGCTATATGAGGAAAGAGCAGCTCTTGTAATTCCCAAAAGCAATAACTGACCTAAGGCTGGTTTACCTTGTTCTGCTTTAACTTTTTCATTCTCTTCTCTAAAAACATCAATTTCTACAATTTCACCAGGCAAGAAATTTGTTGTTCCTGGATCTTTAATTCTAACTCTTGAAAACATTTTTTTCACAATAAGTTCAATATATTTATCATTTATCGTAGCGCTATTACTGGAATAAACTTTCTGAATTTCTTTAATAATATATCTCTGTGTTTCTTCTTTGCCAACTACTTTAAATAACTTTTTTAAATCAATAGGACCTTCGGAAATTTTATCGCCTTTTTTAACTTCAGTTCCTTTTTTGACCAAAATAATTGTATTTAATGGAAATTTATATTCTTTTGTCTCAGAAGATCTAGAACCTTTTGTGGGTTTAATTAAAACTACCATTTCTTCTTTTAATTTTTCAATGGCAATAACTTTTCCATCAACTTCAGAAATAACAGCTTCGCCTTTAGGCGGCCTTGCTTCAAAAATTTCTCCAACTCTTTTTAGACCTGTAGTAATATCACTAGCCGCGGCAACACCGCCGGTATGAAAAGTCCTCATTGTTAATTGAGTTCCTGGTTCTCCAATTGACTGCGCAGCAATAATACCTACTGCTTCGCCAACTTTAACAGGTTTGTTATAGCCTAAATTATAACCAAAGCATGCCTGGCATACTCCAAATTTTGTTTTACAAGTTAAGACCGATCTTAATTTTATAGTATCCGGGTCCAAAGAAGCAATAAGACGAGCTTTTTCAGAATCTATAAATTCTCCGGCTTTAATAGCAACTTTCTTAGTTTTCGGATCTATTAAATCTTCGGCCAAGATCCTGCCAAATGATCTTTTAGCTAAATCCTGACCTATGACGTCAGTATCTTCCTTATATAAAACTATGCCTTGTTTAGTGCCGCAATCTATTTCTTTTACTAAAATATCTTGAGCAACATCAATTAAACGCCTAGTTAAATAACCTGCTTCAGCAGTCTTTAAAGCAGTATCTGTAGTACCTTTTCTGGCGCCGTGAGTTGAAATGAAATATTCCAAAACATTTAAGCCATCTTTAAAAGAGGATTTAACAGGTAATTCAATGATTTCTCCCTGAGGATTAATAACTAAACCTTTCATACCAACAAGTTGAGCAGCCTGCAACCAAGAACCTCTTGCGCCTGAATTAAAAATTGAAAAGACAGATTTTGAATTTTTAATGATAGTGGGTACAATAGCGCTTATTTTATCAACAGCCCTTTGCCAAACTTCAATAATTTTCCTCTTTTTTTCTTCAAGAGTCAGCAAACCATTATTATAATGCTCTTTAATTTCTTCAACTTCTGCTTCAGCATTTTCTAAAATTTCTCTTTTCTGCTCAGAAGATTTTAAATCGCTCATCCCCCAAGTGATACCGGATTTTGTGGCAAACTCATAACCGATATTTTTAATTTTATCCAAATAATAAGGTAATTTTTCTAAACCAACAATTTCTGTTAATTTCTGAATAAGCTTCATAATTTCTTTTTTAGGCATTTCTTGATTTATAAAAGGCATTTTATCAGGTAATAAATTGTTAAAAAGTATTCTGCCAACAGAAGTTTCTATAATTTTATATCCTTCTTTAGGAATTCTTACTTTAATTAAAGATTTTAAATCTATTTGTCCTAATTGCCAAGCAATAATAGCCTCGTCAGGATTAGAAAAATATTTTCCTTCGCCCTTACCGCCAGACTCAATCTCACAGAGCCAATAAATTCCCAAAATCATATCCTGAGAGGGCGATGTAATAACCTCTCCAGTCGCTGGTTTTAAAATATTTTTTGAAGATAAAATTATACTTTTTGCTTCTTTTTGAGCGTCATCGGATAAAGGAACATGGACTGCCATTTGGTCACCATCAAAGTCAGCATTAAAAGCCGAACAAACAAGTGGATGAATTTGAATGGCTAAACCTTCAATGAGCACTGGCTGGAAAGCTTGAACGCTTAAACGATGAAGTGTTGGAGCTCTGTTTAAGAAAACATATTTTTCACGAACCACTTCTTCCAAGGCAGCCCAAACCTCATCAGTCCTTTGTTCAATTAATCGCAAGGCGCCTTTAATATTAAAAACAACGCCTTTTTCATAAATAAGCTTATTAATAATGAATGGCTTAAAAAGTTCTAACGCCATTTCTTTTGGCAAACCGCATTGATGCAAATCTAGATAAGGTCCAACCACAATCACTGACCGGCCGGAATAATCCACGCGTTTCCCTAATAAATTTTGTCTAAAACGACCATGTTTGCCTTTTAATATATCAGCTAATGATTTAAGCATTCTTCTGCCGCCTGCCTGAACTCTCTGAACGCCTTTGCCATGTCTAATGCTGTTATCAATTAAAGAGTCAACGGCTTCTTGCAGCATTCTTTTTTCATTTCTAATAATAACTTCGGGCGCGCCAATTTCCAATAATTTCTTTAAACGATTATTCCTATTAATAACTCTACGATATAAATCATTAACATCGCTTGCCGCAAATCTGCCGCCATCTAAATGAACAATGGGCCTAAGATCAGCAGGCAATACCGGCAAAACAGTCAAAAACATCCATTCCGGTTTATTGCCGCTTCTTAAAAAGTTTCTAACTAGACGATAACGTTTAATCAATTTCTTTTTTAAAGGCACTGTTTTACAAACTTTAATTTCCTTCTCTAAATCTTCCGCCATTTTTCCTAAATCTAAGTTTTCAACTATCTTTTTTAAATATTCAGCGCCAGTGCCAGCTTCAAAAACAGAACCATACTTTTTAGAAAAATCTCTATATTCAATTTCTGATAAAATTTTAAACGGTTTAAGTATTTCTAATTCTGCCTTAGTCTTTTCTTTTAATTTTTTCAATTGTTCTCTCTCTTTAGGATCTTTTTGGGATTTAATTTTTAACTTATATTCTTTCTCAATAGAAGTTAAAATATCTTGCTTCGCCTTTTCGTCAATTTTCCAAATAATATAGGAAATAAAGTAAATTATCTTTTCCAACGACTGAACGGAAATATCAAGCAAAAGACCAATTTTTGATGGCACGCTCCTTACAAACCAAATATGAGAAACCGGACAAGCTAATTTTATATGCCCCATTCTTTCTCTTCTAACAGAAGAACGTGTAACTTCAACCCCGCAACGGTCGCAAATAATGCCTTTGTATCTTATTTTTCTATATTTGCCGCAATAACACTCCCAGTCTTTTGTCGGCCCAAATATTCTTTCGCAAAATAATCCATCTTTTTCCGGCCTCTGGGTTCTATAATTTATAGTTTCTGGTTTTGTAACCTCACCATAGGACCATTTTAAAATTTCTTCTGGCGAAGCTATTCTTAATTTTATGGCTTTAAAATTCATAAAAATATATTTTTTAAGTTTAATTAACAAATTAGTGCAAATTAAAAATTCAGTTTACTTTTTATTTTTTCTTTTTTTCTTATTTTTATTAAGATTTTTTTCTTCGCTAATATTTCCATCTTCTCCAATTAGTTCGACATTTAAACATAAAGATTTTAATTCATTAACTAAAACATTAAAAGCAGCAGGGATATTAGGATTTTTGATTCTTTCCCCTCTAATAATTGATTCATAAGCCGCAGCTCTACCAAAAACATCATCGGATTTTATGGTAAGCATTTCCTGCAGAGAATAAGCAGCACCATAACCTTCCAAGGCCCAAACCTCCATTTCTCCAAAACGTTGCCCTCCAAATTGCGCTTTACCGCTAAGAGGCTGTTGAGTAATTAACGAATAGGGGCCAATCGAACGCATATGCACCTTGTCTTCAACTAAATGTTGAAGTTTCATCATATAAATATAGCCAACAGTCACCTTTTCTTTAAATGGTTCGCCAGTATAACCATCATATAAAATAACTTTGCCATCTTCGGGCAATCCGGCTTTTTTCAATTCTTCTTTTATTTCCTCTTCGGTAGCACCAGTAAAAACAGGACTGACGGCAATATAATTTAATTCTTTTGCCGCCCAACCAAGATGTGTTTCTAAAATTTGACCAATATTCATTCTGGACGCAACACCCAATGGATTAAGTATGATGTCAACAGGTGTACCGTCTTCTAGATAAGGCATATCATGTTCAGGTAGAATTATTGAAATAACGCCCTTATTTCCGTGCCTGCCAGCCAGCTTATCACCAACCGCAATTCTCCTCAATTGCGCAATTTCAATTTGAATACTTTTAATGACTCCCGGCGGCAATTTATCGCCTTTTTCTCTTGAGAAAATTCTAACACCAATAACCCTCCCTCGTTTACCGTGTGGCAGGGTTAAAGAAGTATCTTTAATATCCCGCGCCTTCTCGCCAAAAATAGCCTTCAATAACTTCTCTTCCGGAGTTAAATCGGATTCTCCCTTGGGAGAAATTTTACCAACTAAAATATCGCCAGCTCTAACCTCCGCGCCAATCCTTATAATACCCTCTTCATCAAGATTTTTCAATTTTTCTTCGCTAACATTTGGAATATCTGGAGTTGTAATCTCAGGACCTAACTTTGTATCTTTCACATCGCAAACGAAATAATCAATATGGATAGAAGAAAATCTATCATCTTTTACAACTCTTTCGGAAATAATAATAGCATCTTCAAAATTCCATCCTCTCCAAGACATAAAAGCAACTAATAAATTTTGTCCTAAAGCTAACATTCCATTTTTAGTCGCCGCGCCGTCGGCCAAGACATCACCCTTTTTTACTCTCTGGCCAACTTCAACAATAGGCTTATGTCCAATACAAGTAAACTGATTAGAACGAACAAAATTAAGCAATTTATAATTGTCAATTTCTCCTTTTTTATTTTTAATAACAATATGATTGCTATCAGCTTCTATGACAACGCCGTCTTCTTTCGCAAGTAGAACATGACCGGAATCTTTTGCCGCTTTTTCTTCCATACCTGTGGAGACAAACGGCACTTGCGGTTTAACACAGGCAACAGCCTGCCTCTGCATATTTGAACCCATTAAAGCTCTATTAGCATCATCATGTTCCAAAAAAGGAATTAATGCCGTTGCCACGCTAACAGTTTGCTGAGGGGCAACATCCATATAATGAATATCTTCTTTGGGCACAACCGTGGGCTCGCCACCAACCCTTGCTTCAACAATATCCTTCTCAAAATTGTTTTGTTTATTAAGTTTTTCTCCACCATGAGCAATGTTATAATTCATCTCTTCGACGGCATCAAGATAAGAAACTTTATCAGCAACCTTTCCCTTAACAACTTCTCGGTATGGCGTTTCAATAAATCCTAATTCATTAATTCGGGCATAAGTTGCCAAATGAACTATTAAACCAATATTTTGACCCTCTGATGTCTCAATCGGACAAATTCTGCCATAAGAAGAGGGATGAACATCTCTAACCTCAAAACCAGCTCTTTCTCTTGTTAAACCGCCAGGACCCATTGCCGAAATTCTTCTTTTATGTTCCAATTCCGCTAATGGATTAACTTGGTCCATATACTGAGACAGTTGAGAAACAGTGAAAAAATCTTTAACAGCATTAATGAAGGTTTTAACATTAACCAATTGAGCAATAGAAATATTTTCTAAATCATAGGTTGACATTCTATCTTTTACTATTCTCTCCATCTTAAGCAAGGCAGCTCTAATTTTATTTTGAAGCAATTCGCCTACTGCTCTAACCCTTCTATTGCCTAAATGGTCAATGTCATCTCCTTTTAAATGCGGTGAGTTATTTAATTTTATAATTTCTTTTAGAATTCTAATAAGATCTTCTAATTTTAAAATTCTATCTTCTTCTCTGTAGGAAATACCTCTATCGCGCAATTCCGGATATAATCTTTTATTTAATTTATATCTGCCGACAGCGCTTAAATCATATCTTTCAAAATTAAAGAAAATATTTTCAATAAGTTGCCTGGCATTGTCTAACGTTGCTAGTTCGCCAGGTTTAATATGTTTATAAACTTCAATTAAAGCCTCCTCTTTAGTTTTGGTGATGTCTTTCTTGAGAGTTTTTTCAACAAAACTAATATCGCCATTATCAACATCCTTAAACAAATATCTTATGTCATTCTCTTTATCAATACCAAATGCTTTAAGTAAAATAGTAAATGGAAATTTTCTTTTTCTGTCTATCCTTATATTAATAGATTTATCAAAATCAGTTTCAATCTCTATCCAAGCGCCTCTGTTTGGAATTACTTTAGCGCCATGGAATTTAACTCCCCTTATATAATCTGTTGTAAAGATAACACCGCTTGACCTAATAAGTTGAGAAACAACTACTCTTTCAACTCCATTAACAACAAAAGTTCCTCTTGGAGTCATAAGAGGAAAATTACCAAAAAAAACTTCCTGCTGTTTTTGAGTTTTATTCTTTTTATTTATGAGATTAAAAATAACCCTCAGCGGAGCTTCGTAAGAAAGATTAAGTTCTTTGGCTTCCCATTCATTACACTTTGGTTTATCTAAAACATAATCAACAAAATGAAGTTCTAATTCCTTACCTGTATAATCGTAAATAGGAAAAACTTCTTTGAAAACCTCTCTAAGACCATTTTCTAAAAACCATTTATAAGAATTAACTTGAGTCTCTAAAAGATA
>JBBIUM010000011.1:0-7338 GCA_037440245.1 Candidatus Yanofskyibacteriota bacterium
GCTATTTTTTGGAAAAAGTAAATTACTTGCAGAAAAAATTTTTGAATACTTAAATTAAGCAGGGTATATGATAATGGTAGTCCACACCCTTGGGGTGGGTGCAGTCCCGGTTCAATTCCGGGTACCCTGACCAATCTAAACAAAATAAATTTATAAATTTAAGGAAATAGGTTGGAAAAAATAAATATCTTCTTTATGAACATTTTTTAAAAAATTTAAAAATCTTATTGGAGATAATCAAGTCAATTTCAATCAAAAAATTTTTAAGATATAAATATTGAAAAAAATAATTAATAAAAAAATAATTAATTCTTGCTAACTCTCTTTTTTAAATTGTTGCCCGAAAGGCATAATTTTTTTAGAAACCTAACTTCTCTCTTTTTTTATTTTTTATTTTCTAATTTCTTTACCCTGCCATTAATGCCGCTCCGATTGCTCCAGCGTACTCACCCAACCCGCTCTTTTTTAATTTAAAATTTTTACTTTTTAAAGACACGATAAATTTTGCCGCAATTTTTTTAATTCTAATCAAATCTTTAAGGGATAATTCTTGAGAAATACCGCCGCCTAAAATTATAATTTCCGGATTTAAAATGTTGATTATATTAGCGATGCCAATGCCTAACTGATTGAAAAATGCGTTATTAGGTTTTTTGCCTTGCAAAAATTTTTGCGAAGCTAAATCTTCAAAAGTCTGCCTTGTTTTCAAATTCAATACCATATGGCCAATTTCTCCGGCAGAATAGTTATGACCATAATAAACTTTCCCGCCAATTATTATTCCACCGCCAACACCACTACCTAAAGTAATGCAGACTCCATCCTTAAAATTTTTCCCAGAACCAATCTCAAATTCAGCACGCGCAAAACACCGCGCATCATTATCAACAAAAACAGGAATGTTAAAATCTTTTTTTAAAATTTCTTTTATTCTAAAATTCTTTAAAAATTTAATATTCGGACTTAAAAACAAAATTCCTTTTTTTATATCAGAAACACCGGCAATACCAATCCCAATTCTGCCAATTTTTACATCTCTGGCAAACTTTTTAATCTCTAAAATTGCTCTTTTAATAGCAAATATAAAATCTTTTTTATTTTTGGGCGTTGCACTTTTATAACAAAAATTTACTCCTCTATCCGACAACAAAACCCCTCTAAGATAGGAAGCGCCAATATCAAGACCAATAATATTATATTGTTTATTTTTAGTTGACATAAAATTTAAAATTTTATTTTTCTTTACTGATTAACTTTTTAAATTCTTCCCAAAAATAAGGATAGTTATTTTTCTCTTTCATCCAGTACCACCATTCCGCTCCCCAAAAGTAATTTTGGCCAAAACCAGCTTTTTTGACGAAATTAATATTTTTTTTAAATTGAGCTAAATCAAAAAATTGCAATTGTTCTTTTAATGAAGTTTTTAAAAAATCGCCAGTGGGCGTCCAGGGTTCTGACTGGGCTTCAACAACAAAAATATCTTTAACTCCAAATAAATACTTTATTAAAAATGCTTTAATTTTATAAAAAGAAGGCGAGAGAGGATATTTCAAATAACCTACATATTTATTCCAAACCGTCCTATAAATACTGATGCCTAAAATATCGCCATAGCGAGCTCCATTTATCCAAGTACTTAATTCTCCGCTTTCCGTGATAATTACTGGTCTGGTTGGATCCAGTTTTCTAACAGTTTTAATTTCCTCTTTTAAAAAATCCTTATCGGATTTTACTTCGGCATAATCTGTTTTATAAGTAACTCCCTTCTCTGTATATGTTTCACCTTCTAATTTTTTACTTCTGCAATCAGCAAACCAATAAGCAAAAGGTTCATTTTCAATCTGCCAATATTTTATATTAGGAATATCTTTGTATCGTGAAACCACATCATTAATAAATTCTAAAATTTCTTTTTGTTGGCTACCTTCAGTTAAATTTTGCGCCCAATAAGGAATATGACATTCTGGCCAACCAGGCACTTTTCGCCCCAATACCATAATCAAATTTGCTTCTCTGGCCACAGCTTTTTCAATCATCCAATCTAAATCTTCAAAATCATATTGATTCTTTTCCTTTTCAATTTGATGCCAATAAACAACTAAACGAATATTTTTTACTTTTAAATCATTTAAAATATCCAAATAAACATTTTTCCAATTAAGATTTAATTCCAATGCTTTTTGTTTACTAAAAGTTACGCCGAAAGATTGTTTATTGGCGCCGCTAAAAATAATAATTGCCGCCAAACAAAGAATAATAAAGATTAAGAGAAAATATAAAATTCTTTTGCGACTAATCATAAAAAACTTTAAAACCTTAAAATTTTAAATATCAAGACCATTATTTTTGCAAATTTCAGCATAAATTTTAGCGCTAGGCCTTAATTTTCGCTCAAAGGTTTTGTAATTCACTTCCACTAAGCCGAATCTTGGCCAAAAACCATAGTGCCATTCAAAATTATCCATTAATGACCAATGAAAATAACCTCTAATATCAATTCCTTCTCTTTTCGCCCTTATTATACTTTTTAAACTCTCTTTAATATACCACTCTCTTTTTGTGTCATTAGCATCCGCTAAACCATTTTCAGTTATAAAAATAGGCTTATTAAATTTCTTTAAATTTTCCAGAACAAAATAAAGACCCTCTGGATAAATAATCCAATCCAAATCGGTTTTTTTAAAATTTTTATTTTGAAAAAATGGAAATAAATTATGAGCGAAGTAGTAGTTTAAACCTAAAAAGTCAATGAATCTTAAACTCTTTCTAAATACTCTTTCATTAATCCAAGAACAAAGTTTTACAAGGGGCAACAAGAAAAATGCCGAGCGAGGAACATAAAAATAATAAATGTTTTCTATTTGGCCAATTAAACTATCCTTCACCTCATGATGAATAAGTTCTGAAGATTTTATAATTGACTCTGTTAAATTATTAAGAACCTGCCAACTGATTAAAAAATTAAATTTCTTTTTAGGAGGCCACTTCCCTAAAATAAAAGATTCAAAACAATATACCATTGGTTCATTCAAGATAATCCAATATTTTATATCCTCACCAAACCATTCAACTAATTTCTTAATGTATCGTATAAAATATTCAATATTTTTCTTTGATTGCCAACCACCCTTATCAATAAACCACCGAGGATTGGTAAAATGCCAACAAGTTAAAAAAGGCTTTATTTCCAACTCCTTTAAACGCTTAATTATTCTTTTATAAAAATTTAGCGCTTCTTTATCATAATCGCCTTCTTTTGGTTCTACCCGCGACCATTCAACTGAAAATCGGTAAGCATTTTGATTTAATTGCTTTAAAATTTCTAAATCTTTTTCCCATAATCTATGATAATTTGCCGCCAATCCTGCCGCATTATTCCACTCGTTATTATAAATTCCGCCTTCTATCTGATAAGCGGAAGTGGAACAGCCCCAAAAAAAATCGTCAGAGAATTTAAAAAACATATTTAATTTTAATTATTTTAAATATCTTCTTATAGCTATTGAACTGCTCAAAACGCCCAAAATAATACTTATTGTTAACATCAATGAAGAAAATATAATAAAATTATTTATAAAGTAAGAAAATAAATTCAAGCCATCAAAAAATCTTTCTACCGACGGAGAAATAAAATATAAAACAGCATAAAATATGGCTGTGGCGACACCAAAAGAAAACAAACCATAAATTATTCCCTCAACAATAAAAGGACCTCTAATAAACCAATTAGAAGCGCCAACAAGTTTCATTATAGAAATTTCCTCTTTTAAAGAATAAATAGTTAATCTAATGGCATTAAACGTTATTAAAACAACTATAGTTGCCAACGTCAAACCTATTATTAAAACCCCTTTTCTGATGCCGTAGACGACTTTGTTAATTTTATCAATTATATTTTTATTTTGTTTAAAATTAATTTTATCAATTACTGGTTTAAAAGAATCCCCTTCTAGAAATTGGCTAATTTGTTCATAGCTTGAAGCTTGCTTGGCTTTAATATTTAATAAAGGCGCTAAAGGATTCTCTTTAATTTCTTCAAGACTTTGCATAATTACTTCATCGTCTTTATGCCTTTCTTTAAATTTCTCTAGGGCTTCCTCTTTTGAAACATAAACAACTTCTTTTACTTCCGGGAGTTGCAATAAATTATTTTTAATTTCAAAAATTGTTTCTTCTTTAATATCTGGCCGAAAATAAACACTAATATCAACCTTATTTTCTAAATTTAAAACAACTGTTTCGCTTACAACTCCCAAAACAAAGATGCCGCTAATAATAATAAGCACCAAAGCCATAATAGAAATTGTGGCAATTGATAAAAGGCCATTTCTTTTAACGCCATTAAAACCAGCGCTTAAAATTCTTTTTAGTGACACAAACATAAATGTTATTAAAGTTTAAAGAATTAAAATTGAAACATTATTAAATTATCAAAATTTTAATATATTTTATCTTATTTCTCTTAGAAAATAAATAAGGAGTCAAAATAAATTAATCTGATAGCGATTTCCACCCTCTTATTTTTTCTTTTCACCTCTTAATCCAAGAGCGACCAAAATAAATTTCTCTAAATTAAATACTTACCATTTTGTTCATCTCTTATTATTCTGCCAGCTTCTAAAGTAACAACTCTTTTATTTAAAGCGTTAACTATCTCTCTATCATGGGTGGCTAAAATAACTGTAGTACCAAATTGATTAATTTTATTAAGCAATTTAACTATATCCCAAGTATTGTAAACGTCCAAATTACCAGTAGGCTCATCGGCAATTAAAATTTCCGGGCCGTTAATAATCGCTCTGGCAATAGCCGTTTTCTGCTTTTCTCCGCCCGATAATTCATGAGGAAAATTTTGTGCCTTATCTGCCAAACCTACTAAATCAAGTACTTGTTTTACATATTTTTTTATTTCTGATGGTTCTCGTCCAGCCACTTCTAGGGCAAAAGCTATGTTTTCATAAACAGTCTTTGTCGACAATAAACGAAAATCTTGAAAAATAGCTCCAATTTTTCTACGCAAACACGGCAATTCAACATCAGGAATTTTTGTAATATCTTCATTTTCTACAAAAATTCTGCCTCCGCTTGGTTTTTCCTCTCGAATCAATAATTTTAAAATAGTTGATTTGCCAGCGCCGGAACGACCAACAATCACAACAAACTCGCCTTGAGCAATTTCAAGATTTATATTTTCCAAAGCTACATGATGATTATTATAAATTTTAGAAACATTTTCAAATAAAATCATAGAAAAATTATTATCTACCAATTCTAAAAATTATCAATTTAAGACAATTTTAATTCTGCTTCTATAAATTTATCTAATTCTCCATTTAAAACAGAATCAATATCAGATGTTTCAACGCCTGTTCTTAAATCTTTTACTAATTTATAAGGGTGAAATATATAAGATCTTATTTGATTACCCCATGTTGGTTGAATTTTTTTTTGTAACGCTTCTTTCTCTGACAATTTTTGCGAATTTAAGTAATCAAGAATTTTAATTTTCAAAAGTTTCAGAGCCATTTCTCGATTACTTTGCTGGGAACGCTCAACTTGAGAAGCGACGCTTAAACCAGTCGGTAAATGAGTGATCCTCACTGCTGTTTCTCTTTTATTGACATTCTGACCGCCAGGGCCAGAAGATTTAAAGAATTCTATTTTTAAATCTTCTTCTCTTAATTTTAAATCAGCTAATTCTATTTCAGGCAAAATAGGCATAACTGTTACCAAAACGAAAGAAGTGTGCCTTAACTTTTTCGCGTCAAATGGGGAAATTCTAACTAATCTATGAACGCCGGCTTCATTTTTTAAATAACCATAAGCATAGGGTTCGTCAATTTTTAAGGTAATATTTTTTAATCCTCTCTCTCCTTTCGCTTCCACAGAACCGCCGGCTTCTTCGGAAAATTGCTGATGAATAGTTTGATAATCCCATGCTTTATTTTTAAAATAATTTTCATACATTTTTAATAAAATAACAACAAAATCTTCAGCATCGCGTCCGCCTTGGCCGGCAATAAAAGTCATAATGGCGCCTCTTTTGTCATATTTGCCAGACAAAAAAATTTTTATCTTCTCCGCTTCAAATTCTTTTTCAAGTTTTAATATATCGGCAGCTATTTTTTCCAGTTCTTCAACATTAATAGCATTTTTTTCTATTTCCCCTTCAACAACTTCTAAAATTTCTTTAAAATCTTTAGCTCTTTTTTCAATATTCTCCCAAATGCTAATTTCTTTTTTAAGATTTCCTAATTCTTCACTAATCTTCGAGGCCAATTCAGGTACTCCCCAAAAATCAGGCCTATTTGTTTCTTTTTCTAACTCTTTGATTTTTTTCTCTTTTCCAGAAAAGTCAAAGACGGTTCCGAATTGTTATCAATTCGGTTAAGATCTCTTCTATTTTCTTTTTTAAATTTTTTATTTCAATATTCATAATTTATATCAAAATTTACATCAAATAAAATTTAATAGCGCGCCTTTATTTAAAAATCAATTTAAATTGCAAATTTAATTTTTCCGCTGAATAACTTGAACACTTTCAATATAAACTGGCTCAAGAGGTTTATCGTTGGAATCTGTTTTGACATTTCCAATTTTATCAACAACTTCTTGGCCGCTAATAACTTTGCCAAAAATTGTATAATCATGATTGAGAGGGTAATCTTCTAACATAATAAAAAATTGACTTCCATTAGTATTGGGACCGGCATTAGCCATAGCCACGACGCCTTTTTTATAACCATTCCTATAAGATATTGTTGTGGGGTCAAGTTCATCTTCAAATTGATAACCCGGCCCGCCACTACCGCAACGATTAGATTTTAAAGATGGCCTACATTCCGGATCCCCTCCTTGAATCATAAATCCTTTAATTACTCTATGAAAAATAAGACCGTTATAAAAACCTTGATTGGCTAATTTAATAAAATTTGCGACAGTTTTTGGAGCATCGGCATCGTAAGTCTCAAATTGAATTTCACCCATACTTGTTTTTAAAACAATAAGATGAGAACCATTGGAAGTTTTTGGTAATTTTGGCTGTTTAAAATAATAGTTAGAGTACCAATACAGACCGCTACCAGCCACCAAAATAAATAGAATAATTGATGTAATGTTTGAATTAATAAATATCTTTTTCATATAAAGTAACCTTAAACTTAACTTTTTATTATATCTAAAAAAATAAAAAAGAAAAGATTTTGCATAAGATACTAACATAATAGAAAATCCAAATTTCTTAGATATTAGACGATGTTTTTGAACTTATGCATTATTTGATCTCAATTCATAGACACCAAAATTTACAAAATTTCTAAGATGGGTAAAAAATTAAAA
>JBBIUM010000011.1:7438-13426 GCA_037440245.1 Candidatus Yanofskyibacteriota bacterium
TCTTATATCTTATATCTTATATCTGAGATCATATTCTTGATATTATATTCTAATGTTCTTAAGAATATTAGAATAGCTCAGCTCAATTAGGAAGAATTATCCAATTAGGAAAATATCCGATTTGCCCGATTAGACAAAAGTGTTTATGGATTTTAAATTAATTTTTAAGGCAAAAATTTTTGGCGTAAAAGAGATATATCTTGCTGTAAAAATTATTTCAAAAAGTGATGTAATTAATTGGAAAAAGAAATGAAGGGTACTCATCTTATGCAGTAGAAATAATTGAGTGTATAGAGTGTAGTTAAATGTTATCTCTTGATAAATCAAAAAAGCGCCAGAATAAAAACATAAAAAATTGCAGGTCAAAGCCTCCTGCCAGAATCGAACTGGCATATGTGGTTTACGATACCACTGTTCTACCATTGAACTAAGGAGGCTTAAATAGCAAAAGAAAGGTGTCGACTTTCGTTTGTCTTATAATCTTTAACCTCTTGGTTCTTAATCAAATTCTATATTTATTAACGATAATTGTAAATATAGTGCAGAGAATACTAACATTTTGGAAAACTTAAAGTTCAAATGTCAAATTTAAGTTTTGAGTTGGCTTTTTGATTTGGAATAGTTTTGAACTTTGAATTTTAATTTTATTAAAATATTTTTATCTTCTGTATTAGTCCTAATACAGCAAAATAAAAGACAGTCTTTGACTGCCTTTTAATTATTCTAGGATTTTTATAGATTAATTTTTTTCTACCTTCCATTCTTTTAAAACTTCACCTGCTTCTTTTGCTGGAGTGCCGTTGGGATACTCTTTCAAAATTTGTTCCAAATACTTTTTTTCGCCAAACCAATAACCGCGATAAAACAACGCCCAAGCTACGGTCTTGATATTATGATCTTCCTCAAAATAATAAATATATTTTCTCCTTAACCCTATTTTTAATTCAAATATTTTAACAATGCAATAATTATCTTTACTATGATTTTTAATTAAATCTTCTAACCAATATTTTGCTTTATATTTCATTCCGGCGGCATGATAATATTCGGCAATTCTTAATTTAGCGTCATCTACTAATAAACTTCTGGGGTACTGCTGAATAAAATTTTTATAATCATTTACCATTTTTAAACAAAATTTTATCCATTTTTGTTGGTCTCTACCCGGCGCTTTTTGAAACTGCATAAAAATTCTGACATATTCTTTAGCATCAATTTCTCCCTTTCCAAAACTTAAATTTCTGATGACAATTTTAATATCTAAAAAAGAATTAAAGGCATTGTCTTCTAAAAATTGACGAGAAAACAATTGATTATAAATCTTCCAAATTATTTTTTGTTCCTTGTCTTTATAACTAAATTTGGCAAAAATAGTAAGATTATCTAAAACCAATATCAATAGAAAAATAATAAGAAAAATAATAGACAAAGTATATCTTTTCATCATTTACCTCCTAAAGATTTTTAAAAATTTAAGGTGCTGGAAAATAACAAGATATGATATTACATTATAATATTTTATGCAAATAATAAAAATTTAGAACGCAACAAATTATAAAAATGACGAAATCTTGCTATTATTTTTTCATTAGATTATAATGTTAAATTAAAATTGAACTTTAAAAATAAAAAATAAGGAGGTAACAATGAAAAAAGCAGCACTAATAATTTTAGTTTTAGTATTTTTAAGTGGACAAAAAATACATAGCGAAGATATCAAATATACTGCCAAACAAGGAGAAACACTTATTATAGACACAGAAGAAATCGCCAAGCAATTATCTTCCGAGATTAAAGATTTAAAATTTTATATTTTTAACAGAGAATATCAACTAATTGAATATAAAGGGAAAAATTATCTTATCGTGGGAATACATTTTGAACAAAAACCAGGAATATATAAGATCAAGATTACAATAAGACAAAAGGGAGGAAATTTAATTATTAAAGAAATTCCGCTAAGGATTGAGGAAACTAAATATCCGGAAATAGAGATGAAAAGCGCAAAAACAATCCTCTCTAAAAAATTAAGCGAAAGAAGGCAAAAAGAAAATGAGAACCTGATGAAGGTTTTATGCTTTAATCAACCATCGCCCTCAAATTCTTATCAGTTAAAAATGCTAATTCCGCCTGTTGAAAATCCTGAAGAGACAAGTATTAGAGGCACTTTTGGAATTATTAGAAAATGGAAAAATAAGATTACAACACGTCACCGCGGGGTTGATTTAAAAGCGCCATTTGTGCCGGTTTATTCAATCAACGACGGCAAAGTTGTTATGGCGCAAAACTATCTTTTAGAAGGGAATTTTATAATCGTTGATCATGGATCAGCAATCTTCTCGCTTTATATCCATTTGTCAAAAATTAATGTGAAGGAGGGACAATATATCAAAAGAGGCGAAAAAATAGGAATTTCTGGGAATACTGGTAATGCAAAAAGTGATGGTCCTCATCTCCACTTTGCAATTAAAATAAATTGCGCGACGGTAGATCCACTTTACTTTTTAAAAAGAATTAATTCGGAGGTTAAAAATGAAAAAAATTAAAAAAATTTTAAATTTTAAAAATCACTGGCTAGTAATCGGCTGGTCGGTAATTTTTGTTGCCGCTTTAACTAAATTAATTGGCTTAAATGGCTTAGGAATGATAAAGATTATTTTAGCTATGATGACTATTCATGCTCTTAGTCTTATCATCGTTACAATTTGGTCGCAACTACAACAATTACAAATACAAACAAGTGAAGATTATGCAAGGTACTTGTTCAACTTTCTAAATGTTTTTCTGGCAGATTTAGAAATGATTGTTTTATTGCCAACAATAGTTATTATTAAAAATATATTTTCGAAAGTTACTCTAGAAAATATTTTCTTAAGTCTTCTATTTTTTTCTTTAATTGCGATAATAATGAAGTTCTCAATTTATTTAGCAAAGATGAGTAACTTGTTTAAATTTTACCAAGGAAAGAAAGCATTTTTTCCGGTTGTATTACAACTCTACACAATGGGCTGCTATTTCTTAATTTTTCATATATTTTATATCTTAAACTAGAAAGAAGGGCAAGAATAACTTGTCCTTTTTTTATTTTAAAAAACAAAATAAATTCTAGTATCTTCTTAATTAAGCTTTTGTCTCAAAATAACTTAGTAGAAATTAAATAAAATAATTTTTGCTTTAATAATCGCTGCCTTCCTTATCTTGGGTAGAAATATCAGCGACAAAAGCGTTAAAACAATTTAGAAATTAAAAGTAGCGATCAAAATATAAATTTCATATCTAAATCTTTAAAGTTTTAAAAAGGTTGCTATGCTTTTTCTCTTGTGATATAATATACTTAAAAATAAATTCAATTTTAATCTTTCCTTAATGTAAAAATTTATTAAAATCTTATTTAATTTTTCTATTTCTTGTCCCTAATTTTAAACTTATCTTCGTTACCTTTCTCTCAGGGCCGAAGGAGGGATTAGAAATTAGAAATTTTTACTCTATGGTATCAGCCAAAAAATCTTTATTTGATAAATTAACAGGAGCAATTAAATTCTCTAACGATTCTACCGAAGGAAAAGATAATACTAAATTAACGCCAAAACCTGGAAATAGTAGCGATATTATAAGGAAAAAAATAGTGCCTCAAGATGAAAAAACTGAAAAAACCGAAGAATTTCAAGAAGAACCGAATTGGCCAGGAGAGACAGAAGGCCAATTAGCTCTTGATGTTTATCAAACAGATTCAGATATTATAGTCAAATCAACTATCGGTGGCGTAGAAATTGAAGACCTTGATATATCAATCACCAATGATATGTTAACAATTCGTGGCTACCGAAGAAAAAATGAAGAAATCCCGCCGGAAAATTATTTTTATCAAGAATGCTATTGGGGGCCGTTTTCTAGATCAATTATCTTACCTACTGATGTAGATAATGATAAGGCAGAAGCTAGTTTAAAAAATGGATTGCTCACAATAAAATTGCCAAAGATTGAAAAACAAAAAACCAGAAAAATTAAAATAAAAAGTTCATAAAATATATTTTATCAAAACTATCTCAAACTCAAGACAAAATCACTAAAAACTATACTAAATTCATCCCGTTGCAGCTACCTCAACAGAGAGGGTAGGTTTTTATTATTTTTATTTTTCATTTTGATTTTTGATTTTTGAATTATAAGTTCTGGCTTTGACTTTTGAACTTTAAATTTTACTTAATTTGGATTTTGAATTTTAAACTTTGGCTATTGCCAAATTAGTTGGTAATTACAATGATAACAATAATGGCTTTATGATTAAAAAAATTTTACTTTTTATTGCAATAATTGTATTTTCTCCATTAATCACTCTGGAAATTTTAAGCAGTAATAAATTTATTTATGGATTAAAAGTGGCGGATATAAAAATTGGAGGAAGAAATCTAAAAGATGGTCAAAAAATAATTGATGAGCATTTAACAAAATTTAATAAAAGGAATTTTATTTTAAAATACGATAAAGCGACAACAAAACTAACAGCAGAAGAGCTTGGTTTAAAAATAGATAAAAACCAAACTATAGAAAATGCTTACAATTATGGCAGGAAAAATCATTTTTTCAAAAATAGCTGGATAAAAATAAAAACATTATTTATTGGCGCTAATTTACCTCTAACTTTTACAATAGATCAAGATAAATTAGAAACAGCCCTTTCAGTTTTTAACAATATAGAAACTAAAGCACAAGATGCAGAACTATATTACGATAAAGAAGACGGTAGTTATAAAATGAAAAAAAGCAAAGAAGGAAAAATGTTTGATAGAAATTTAATTACTAAAAATCTTATAAATATTGTCCAAAATATTTCAGGATTGGAATTAAGTAAGGAGCCTGAAAAGATAGAGCTAAAACTTATTAATACTTCTCCTGAAATAACAGAAAAACAGATTTCAGCCTTGAAAGATTATCTCAATAATTTAATCTCTAATGCGCCATATTATTTAACTTTTGAAGATAAAAATTTTCCAATAACTAAGGAATTAATTATTCAATGGCTTACTTTTAAAAAAGAAATTTCAAATGGCGCAAAGCAATTAATTATTGATTTTAATGACGCTGAAATAAAAAATTATTTAGCTAATATAACTCCTTTAATAAATCGAGAAGCGACAGATGCGGAATTAAAATTTGAAAATAATGAAATTAAAATTAAAACGCCTTCAAGCGATAAAATAGAATTATTAATTAACGAAACAAGCCAAATTATAAAACATAATTTTTTAACTAATCATTCTAAACAAATAGAAACTTACATTCAAAGAACGCCGGCAAAAATTAATGAGAAAAATCTTAATGAATTAGGCATTAGAACTTTACTTGGCTCAGGCACTTCTAATTATAAAGGCTCTCCTCCCACAAGAATTTTAAACTTAAAAATTGCCGCTGCTAAATTTCAACATTACATTATTCCGCCTAATCAAGAGTTTTCCTTCTCTAAAATATTAGGTCCTATAGGTCCAGAACAAGGCTATGTGCCAGAATATGTAATCAAGTCAGGAAAAACAATTAAAGAATACGGCGGCGGCATTTGTCAAGTTTCAACAACTGTTTTTAGAGCTGCAGTAAATAGCGGACTAAAAATAACAGAAAGATATCCTCATGCCTATCCTGTTAAATATTACAATCCTCAAGGTTTTGATGCTACGGTTTATCCTCCTTCTCCTGATTTAAAATTTATCAATGACACTGGCAATAATATTCTTATCCAAGTTTCCTATAAAGAATACGAGATTACCTTTGAATTTTATGGTACGAGTGACGGCAGAAAAATTAAAGTTATCGGCCCCTTTACCTATGCGACAAGCACTGATGGTTCTATGAAAACAAAACTTATTCAAAGGGTCACAAAAAATGGCACAACAGTAGAAAAAATATTTTATTCAAACTATAAATCTCCTGCTCTTTACCCAATAGTCAAAAATCCATTGGAATAAATTTTTATAATATATTATAATTATTTAA
>JBBIUM010000012.1:0-13334 GCA_037440245.1 Candidatus Yanofskyibacteriota bacterium
AAGGTCGTTTCCAATTAAAATACCCCAAGAGTCCAAAATTGGGTGCGGTTATACATTGACTTGACTTTAAGGAATTTATGCTTTAGAATAAGAAGCGCAATTATATTGCGTTTTTTTTCATTAAAAAATTTGATTTTTTACGGTATATATTTTAAAGTATTTTTGTAATTTAAATTTTTCATCTTTAGTATTTTTTTATTTAACTTTAACTGTTGCCTTAAATTTATCATCAAAAATTTGGATTATTTCGGATTATTGGATCATATTTAAAAATTGGTGCCAGAGTACTAATTTTTATTTTTATAAAATATGCCAACAATAAATCAATTAATTAAAAGAAAAAGAAAAAAAATAAAGGCTAAAACTAAAAGTCCTGCTTTAAGTTTTGGATTTAATGTTTTGAAAAATCGGCCAAAAAATTTTTCTTCGCCATTTAAAAGAGGAATTTGTATTAAGGTTGGCACTATGATGCCTAAGAAGCCGAATTCAGCCTTGAGAAAAATTGCCAGAGTTAGGTTAACTAATGGTATGGAAGTTACTGCTTACATCCCTGGCATTGGACATAACTTACAAGAACATTCTGTAGTTTTAATTAGAGGCGGAAGAGTAAAAGATTTGCCTGGTATTAGATATCATATTGTGAGAGGAGTTTTAGATGCCGTGGGTGTTGAGGGTCGTAAACAGGAAAGAAGTAAATATGGGGTTAAAAAAACCGAGTGAGTAGAGCAAAAAGCAGAAGGTTTTTAAAATTTAAATTTTTTAGATAAATTTTAGATAGCTATGCGTAAACCAGTAAAAAAAATTAAAAGAGTTTTAGAACCCGATCCAAAATTTGGAAGTGTTTTAGTAACTAAAATTATTAATTTTGTGATGCGTAATGGCAAAAAGGCATTGGCAAGAAAGATTGTTTATAAAGCATTAGATATTGCTAGTCAACAACTCAAAAAGAATCCTTTAGAAGTTATAGAGGTAGCCTTAAAAAACACAGCTCCTCTTTTAGAAGTTAAGGCGAGGAGGATAGGTGGCGCTACTTATCAAGTGCCTCAAGAAGTAAGAGGAGAAAGGAAAATTACTTTGGCTTTAAGATGGATTATTGAGGCAGCTAAAAAATCGAAAGGAAAATCTATGGATAAAAAGTTGGCAGCGGAATTTATTAATGCTTTTAATAATACTGGTTCTGCGGTTAAAAAAAGACAGGATATGCATAAAATGGCAGAAGCCAATAGAGCCTTTGCGCATTTAATAAGATAGTATCTTTAATTACTCGCCAATAATTACTCGCCAATTTAGTATAGTAATGTTTGGCAAAAAAATAAGCAATAAATTTTCAAGATATAATAAGAAAATCAAAATCTAAAACACAAGATCCTTTAAAAACCAATTTTCAATTTTCAGTAGATTGTATTGGTTTTGGGTTTTAAAACACTTGGAACAATTTATTTTATTAATAAGTTTAGTTTTATTTTGTTACTAATTTTTATGGCTCGTGATTTTCCAATAGAAAAAGTTCGGGACATTGGTATTATTGCTCATATCGATGCAGGTAAAACGACTATTTCCGAGAGAATTCTTTTTTACACAGGCATTTCACATAAAATTGGCGAGGTCCATGAAGGTCAAGCCATTATGGATTGGATGGAACAGGAAAGAGAAAGAGGAATTACCATTACTGCTGCGGCAACTACTTGTTTTTGGATTCCTACATCCTATTGGCATAAAGACAAAGATGATAGATTAATTCAAAGTGCAAGTCCCGAAGGGAAAATAAAAATAAATATTATTGATACGCCAGGGCATGTTGATTTTACTGCAGAAGTTGAAAGATCTTTAAGAGTATTAGATGGTGCGGTGGTGGTTTTTGATGGCGTGGCTGGCGTGGAACCTCAATCAGAAACAGTTTGGCGACAAGCTGATAAATATAAAGTGCCGCGCCTTTGTTTCATTAACAAATTAGATCGTCTGGGAGCTAATTTTGAATATTCTTATAAATCAATTTTAGAGAGATTGTCTCCTAACGCAGTTCGTTTTCAAATTCCTATTGGTTTAGAGTCTGCTTATCAAGGAGTTATTGATTTGTTAAAAATGAAGGCCTATTATTTTGAAGGCGATTATGGCGAGAAAGTTTATGAAAGAGAAATTCCAGATGAGTTGAAAGCTGAAGCCGAAAAATATCATAACGAATTAATTGAGAAGATAGTGGAAACTGATAATGAATTAATGACTCAATATTTAGATGGTAAAGAACTTTCATTAGCTGATTTAAAAAAAGCGACAAGAAGGGCGGTGATTAATTATATTTTAATTCCTGTTTTTTGCGGTTCTGCTTTAAGAAATAAAGGGGTGCAACTCTTACTTGATGCTGTTTGCGACTATTTACCGTCGCCAATTGATTTGCCACCGGTAAAAGGTTTCCATCCTAAAACAAACGAAGAGATTGTTAGAGAAAGTAAAGATGAGGCGCCACTTGCTGCTTTGGCTTTTAAAATAGCCAGTGATCCTTATGTTGGCAAATTGACTTATATTAGGGTTTATTCTGGTGTTTTAAATTCCGGCTCTTATGTTTATAATTCCTCTTCGAGCGAACAAGAAAGAATAGGGAGGATTGTTAGAATGCATGCCAACCATAGAGAAGAAATTAAAGAAGTCTTTGCTGGAGATATTGCAGGAATTATTGGTTTAAAGAGCACAACGACAGGTGATACTCTTTGCGATCCTCAGCATCCTATTATTCTTGAAAAAATTATTTTTCCAGAGCCGGTTATTTCTATTAGGATTGAGCCAAAAACTAAAGCCGACCAAGAAAAAATGGGATTAGCTTTAAAAAGATTGGCTGAAGAGGATCCCACATTTAAGATAAAAGTTGATGAAGAAACAGGAGATACTATTATTTCTGGCATGGGTGAACTTCATTTAGAAATTATAGTTGATAGGTTATTTAGAGAATTTAAGGTTGAGGCAAATATTGGCCAACCACAAGTAGCTTATAAAGAAACTATCAAAAATAAAGCAGAGGCAGAAGGAAAGTATATTAGGCAAACTGGCGGTCGCGGACAATACGGCCATGTAGTTTTTATTGTTGAGCCAAGGGAACGCGGCGCTGGTTATGAATTTAAAAATCAAATTAAAGGCGGAGCTATTCCCAGTGAATATATTCCAGCAATTGAAAAAGGTATAAAAGAAGCAATGGAAAAAGGAGTTTTGGCTGGCTATCCTCTAGTTGATTTTGAAGTGACATTAATTGATGGTTCTTATCATGAAGTTGATTCTTCGGAACTTGCTTTTAAAATCGCTGGTTCTATCGCTTTGCAAGAAGCCTGCAAAAAAGCCGGTTTAGTTTTACTTGAACCTGTTATGAAAGTTCAGGTTATTACCCCTGAAAATTTTTTAGGAGATGTGACTGGCGATTTAAGCGCCAAAAGAGCAAAAATAGAAGAAATAAGCAATAGAATGAATCTTAAAGTAATTGATGCTAAAGTTCCGATAAAAGAAATGTTTGGTTATGCTACAAAATTACGCTCTATGACAGAAGGGAGAGCAACATATACGATGGAATTTAGTCATTATGAAGAAGTCCCGGCTAATTTAGCAAAAGAAATTACTGAAGGGAAGAAAAATAAATAATTTTTTATTTTTAATTTTTAGATTTTTAGTTTTAAGTTAGGAAAATTGTATGGAATTTAATGAATTAAAAAAATTAATAAACTTAACAGGCGGTAAATATGTTTTTTTAGAGAATAATGAACCAAGTTTTGTTTTAATGAGTTTTGATGAATATAAAAAACTGGTAGAAAATTTAGCATTAAATCAAGCAAAAGAAACGCCAGATTTTTATAAAAAATTTGATAATGAGACTGCTTTACAGCCTGCTAAATCGGTTGCCAATCTCCCTGATTTAAATAAAAAGAATGTTGAGGATTTGCCTATTTTGTAGCAATCATTTATCTTAGAAAAAACTTGAGGGTTGCAAATTTTTTAATTTTAATTTGGATAAAAAAAATTGACAAAAAAATTATGTTGTATACAATTAAAATTGTATACTTATCAATCTTATCAATTATTTCGGTCATTTATTAAAATTATTATAATTTTTATATTTTTCAGATCTCAAATATTTTTTTAAATTTAAAAAAATATTTTGATGATCTGTTATTAACAAATATGGCAGAAAAATTTGAACGAACAAAACCGCATGTTAATGTTGGCACTATTGGTCATATTGACCACGGTAAGACTACTTTAACAGCGGCTATTTTACACGCCTTAAATTTAAAAGGCAATAAAGTCCGTTTGGAAAGGGTCGAAGATATTGATAATGCTCCAGAGGAAAAAGCAAGAGGTATTACAATTGCTTTGCATCATTCAGAGTATGAAAGCGATAAGAGGCACTATGCCCATATTGATTGTCCGGGCCATGCCGATTTTATTAAAAATATGATTACGGGCGCAGCTCAAATGGATGGCGCTATTTTGGTTGTTTCCGCTGCTGATGGTCCTATGCCTCAAACAAGAGAGCATATTCTTTTGGCAAGACAAGTTGGTGTGCCCGCAATAGTGGTTTTCTTAAATAAAATTGACCAAGTTGATGATCCTGAAATGATTGAGTTAGTTGAAAGCGATATCAGGGAATTATTAAAAAAATATCAGTTTCCGGGTGATACAGTTCCTATAATTAAAGGTTCTGCCTTGAAAGCTTTGGAGGCAAAATCTGTTGATGATGAAGCTATCAAACCAATACTTGAATTAGTTGATACTCTTGATTCTTATATTCCTGAACCTGTTAGAGAAATAGATAAGCCTTTTTTAATGCCTATTGAGGATATTTTTTCTATTGAAGGCCGTGGAACAGTTGTTACCGGCAGAATTGAAAGAGGAATTGTTAAATTAAACGATGAAGTTGAAATTGTTGGTTTAAGAGAAACGCAGAAAGCCGTTGTGACAGGTATTGAAATGTTTAATAAAGCGTTAGATCAAGGTATGGCTGGCGATAATGCTGGTATTCTTTTAAGAGGAATTAAAAAAGAGGATGTTGAAAGAGGTCAGGTTATAGCAAAGCCTGGTTCAATCACTCCTCATACAGAATTTGAATGTGAAGTTTATGTTCTAACAAAAGAAGAAGGTGGTAGGCATACACCATTCTTTTCAGGATATAAACCGCAATTTTATATAAGGACTACCGATGTTACAGGAACGATAACTTTACCGCCTGGCGTAGAAATGATTGTTCCCGGCGATACAGTGAAATTAAATGTTAAATTAATAGCGCCGGTTGCTCTTGAAGAAAAACAAAGATTTGCTATTCGAGAAGGTGGAAAAACAGTTGGTGCTGGCGTTGTATTAAAAATTATTGCTTAGGCTAAAATATGTCGTTTTCTTTATTCAAATGCTCCATCTAATTAAGATTGGAGCATTTGAATAAAAATTGATTTTTATGACGACTGCTATTAAAAAAAAGAAAAAACTTGAAATACCTGTTAAGGAAGAGAAAGAGGAAGTTGAAGGAAAGATAAAAATTAAAATTAAAGCTTATGATCATAAAATTATTGACCAAGCGGCAAAACAAATTGTAGATGCGGTATCACGTTGCGATGCTAAAATTGTCGGTCCCGTTCCTTTACCTACGGAAATTAAGAAATTTACTGTAAATAGATCAACTTTTATTTATAAAGATTCACGAGAACAATTTGAAATGAGGATTTTTAAAAGATTAATAGAAATTTTAAATCCCAATCCAAAAGTTATTGAAGTTCTCCAAAATTTGAATTTATCAGCAGGGGTTGATATAGAAATAAAGATGGTTTAAAGCGTTATAAAAATTTTTATAGTTTTTAAAAATCCTATTAGAAGCTTAGTATGATTTGCAATTAGATAAATTTTTATGATATTCGCTTCTAAATAGGGTAAGTAATAATTTGATGTTATTAATTTTGATGCATTAATTTTTTAAGGTAATTATAAAATTTTTTAGCTTAGAGACGGGATGGGGGCTAAAGATCCCTTTTTTATTTTATAGATTTAAATTTTTCATTTAATTATGAAATTTATTTTAGGTAAAAAAATAGGAAATACTCAAATTTTTGATGAGAACAATAACATCGTTCCTGTTACAGTTATTGAAACGCCCCCTTTAACTGTTTTGGGTTTAAGATCTAAAGAAAAAGATGGATATAATGCAGTTATCGTTGGCGCTGGTGTTAAAAAAAGAATAAATAAGCCGCAAAAAGGATTTTTTAAAGATTTGGGAAGTTTTAAGATTGTAAAAGAATTTAAAAGCAACAAGGATTATAAAATTGGTTCAAGAATTGATGTCTCTATATTTCAGATAGGCGACATTGTTGACGTAAGAGGATATTCAAAAGGCAGGGGGTTTCAGGGTGTTGTTAAAAGGCATGGCTTTGCGGGTGGACCAAAATCTCATGGCCATAAACATAATTTAAGAGCCCCAGGTTCTATTGGTTCCACCACACCCGAGCATGTGATTAAAGGTAAGAAAATGCCTGGTCAGATGGGGGCTAAGCGGGTGACTGTTAGAAATTTGAAGATTGTAGGAATTGATTTAGAAAATAATTTGCTTTTAATTAAAGGAGCAGTGCCGGGATATAAGGGTTCGTTCATAGAAATAAAATCTAAAGATAAATTGCAAAATTAATAAAAATAAGTAGGCGAAATTAATTTTTTATATTTCATTTGAGTATGAATTTAGATATCTATAATGATCAAATAGAAAAAGTTGGAACTGTTACTGTTTCTGATGATATTTTAAATCGGAAATTTAAGCCCTCTCTTGTTTATCAGGTTTATGTTTCAATGAAGCTAAATAAAAGGATTAAGATAGCTTCTACCAAAGGAAGAGGTGAGGTCCGTGGCGGAGGTAGGAAACCATGGGCTCAAAAACATACAGGGAGAGCGAGGCATGGTTCTATCAGATCTCCGATTTGGAAAGGCGGTGGTGTTGTTGGCGGTCCAACAAAAGAAAAAAATTATAAAAAGAAAATTAATAAAAAAATGAGAAAAGAAGCATTAATATCGGCTTTTATTCAAAAAATAAAAGATAATCAAGTTTTTATTTTTGACAATCTAAAACTTGAAAAACCGAAAACAGCTTATATTTTTAAATTAATTGATAATTTTGGCAAAAAGATTTTAAAGGAAAGTAATTTTTCTAAAATTGTGGTTTGGAAAGATAGAAATGAGATTTTTAAAAAATCAATTGCCAATTTGCCAAAAACAAAAGGAATAACAGTGGATAATATTAATGTCAAAGATATTTTAGATTATAAATATATTTTCATAACAAAAGATGCTTTTGAGAAATTATTAGAAAAAATTAAATAAATAATTAATATTAAAATTTGAGATATTATGAATATAAATGTGTCTAAAATAATAAAATCTCCTCATATTACAGAAAAAGCCACCTTTCTTTCAACCAAAGGTAAATATTGTTTTATTGTTTATCCTAAAGCCACCAAAAATGAGATTAAAAAAGCTATAAAAAATCTTTATAATGTTGAAGTAGAAAAAGTTAATATTGTAAATATACCGAGGAAGCAGAGAAGAAGAGGTAGGTTCGTTGGTTTTAAAAGCGGTTATAAAAAAGCTATAATTACATTAAAAGGCGATCAGAAAATTGAAGTATTGCCACATTAAAATTTATGATTAAAATTTACAAAGCAACAACTCCATCAAGGAGACAAATGAAAACAGTTGATTATTCTATTTTAACTAAAGAAGAACCAGAAAAAAACTTGACCATAAAGATTAAGAAAAAAAGTGGTCGCGGATATCTTGGGAGAAAGACTATTTGGACAAAAGGCGGTGGCAATAAGAAAAAATATCGAATAATTGATTTTAAACTTGATAAATTTGATATTCCGGCCAGAGTGCAAAGCATTGAGTATGATCCGTATAGAACAGCTTTTATTGCTTTGCTTGCTTACAAAGATGGCGAAAAGAGATATATTATAGCTCCCCATGGTTTAAAAATTGGAGATGAACTCATGATATCTGAAAAAGCGTTGCCGATTAAAATTGGCAATAGGATGCCGTTGAAATATATTCCAGTTGGTTCGTTTGTTCATAATTTAGAATTACTGCCAAAAGGGGGAGCCAAGGTAATAAGGGCGGCTGGTTCTTGGGGTGAGGTTTTAGCTCAAGACGAAGAGTTTACTCATATAAAAATGCCTTCAGGCGAAGTTAGAAAGTTTTTTAATAATTCTTTAGCAACTATTGGCCAAATTTCCAATATCGAGCATAATTTAGAAGTTTTAGGCAAGGCTGGTAAGTCAAGACACAGAGGATGTAGACCTAAAGTTAGGGGAAGCGCAATGAATCCTGTTGATCATCCTCATGGCGGTGGCGAAGGAAGAGCGCCTATAGGATTAAAACATCCAAAAACTCCTTGGGGGAAACCGGCCTTAGGTCATAAAACAAGAAAAAAGAAAAAACAATCAAATATTTTTATTATTAAAAGAAGAAAATAAAGCATAATTAAATTATTAAATTAAAATTATGTCACGTTCGCTAAAAAAAGGGCCTTTTGTCGATGAGAAGTTGTTAAAAAAATTGAGAAAAATAAGGCCTGAAGACAAAATTATAATTAAAACTTGGTCGCGCGATAGTGTAATTGTCCCGGAAATGATTGGTTTTACTATTGGAGTGCATAACGGCAAAGATTTTATACCAGTTTATATTATTGAAGATATGGTTGGTCATAGACTAGGTGAGTTTGCTTTAACGAGAAAGTTTATTAAACATGGTGGTAAAATGCAAAGAAGCCTAGAAAAAAGTCAGGGGGCGGCGCAAGTTGCTTCTCCTGGTGTTCAAAAACCGTTTAAATAATTTTTTAAAAAATCAAATCTTATTTTATGTCTGATTTATGTCTGAACAAATTGTTAAAGTACAATTAAATTATTTAAGAATTGCGCCGAGGAAAGTAAGATTAGTGGCTGATTTAATAAGAGGAAAATATGTAGATGAGGCACAAATTCAGTTAAGTTTTTTGAATAAAAAAGCTTCTTTGCCTTTGTTAAAACTTTTAAAATCAGCAATTGCTGCTGCATCCCATGATTTTAAAATGAAGACCAATAATTTATTTATATATAAGATAACCGTAGACGAAGGACCAAAACTTAAAAGATGGATGCCGCGAGCTTTTGGTAGAGCAGCTGAAATTCAGAAAAAGACATCACATATTACTCTTTGTTTGAAAGAGGGGAAAGAAAGGAAGAGAAAAAGATTTATAGATTATAATATTAAAAAAATAATGCCAACGCCAGAGTCAAAACAAGACGAATTAAAAATAAAGGAAGTTGGTAAACAAAGTAATAAATTTAATAATTTAATTAGAAAAATTTCTCCAAAAAAGATATTTTCAGTCGGTAAAAAAATATTTAGAAGAAAATCTATTTAACTAAAAAATTATGGGAAAAGCAATTCATCCATTAAACTTAAGATTAGGTTATGTTAAAAATTGGAAGTCAAGGTGGTTTTCAATTAAACAAATGAAAAATTTTTTAGAACAAGACATTTTATTAAGAAAGTATTTAACTGATCGGTTAAAAAATGCCGGCATTGAATCTATTGAAATAGAACGTTTTCCTGGCAATATTAATATAATAATAAAGGTTGGAAGGCCGGGAATGCTTATCGGTCGTGGTGGTACTGGTGTTGAATCTTTAAAAAATGATATAGAAAAATTTTTGAGAAAGTTAAAAAGTAATGACATAGTCAGGGTGCAAATAGAGGAAGTGAAAAATGTTGATATTAGTGCTACTTTAGTTGCCCAATCAATAGCTCGGAGTATTGAAAAAAGGATGCCTTATCGTAGTGTTTTTAAAAAAACTATAGAAAAAGTAATGAGCCATAAAGAAGTTTTAGGGATCAAGTTGGCTATTAGCGGCCGTATCGGAGGAGCAGAAATTGCAAGACGCGAACATATGTCGGCAGGCAAATTACCTCTTAACACATTAAGAGCAGATGTTGATTATGGTGAAACAAGAGCAGAAACAACTTATGGAACTTTAGGTATCAAAGTTTGGATTTATAAGGGTGATATATTTAATAATAATATTAAATAGAGATTATTTTATATGCTATTTCCCAAAAGAGTAAAACATAGAAAAAGTCAGAAAGGCAGAACCAAAGGTATTGAAACAAAGGCAGTGAATTTAAATTTTGGTTCTTATGGAATTATTGCAATGGAAAGCTGTTGGATAACTTCAAGGCAGATTGAGGCGGCGCGAAGGGTTATCATAAGATATCTTCAAAAAGGTGGTAAACTTTGGATAAGGATTTTTCCCGATAAGCCTATTACAAGAAAACCACCAGAAGTTGGTATGGGTGGCGGCAAGGGTAGTGTTGAATTTTACGCTTTTCCGATAAAACCTGGAAGAGTTATTTTTGAGGTTGATGGAATACCAGAGGATATGGCAAAAGAAGCATTAAGGCTTGCTAGTCATAAACTACCGATAAAGACAAAGTTTATTAAAAGATAATTCAGATAAAGTTTTATGAAATTTAAAGAATTAGAAAATAAAACAAAAGAAGAATTATTAAAAATATTGGCAGAAAGCAGAAATAAGCTTAAAGATTTAAGGTTTGCTATGGTTGCCAATAAACTTAAAAATTTTCAGGAAATAAAAGAAACAAAGAAAACCATAGCAAGGATATTAACCTTATTAAATCGTCACTAATTAGAGATATGAGAAAAATTTTAAAAGGTATAATTGTTTCAAATAAAATGTTAAAAACCGTTGTTGTAGCAGTAACCAACTATAAGAAGTTTCCTAAATACCAAAAATTCTATAAATCCAGAAAGAAATATAAGGCCCATGTTGAATCTGGGGATTATCATATTGGTGATATGGTTTATATTGAACAGTGCAGGCCGATGTCAAAAGAAAAGAAGTGGCGGGTAGTTGGTCTGGTCAAGTAGAAATAGATAAAAGCGGATTTAAGGAGGAAAATAAAAATAATTAATTAAATTAAATGATTTTAAATAATTTGTTGGAAATTTAAATAAAAATATATGATTCAAACAAGATCAATGTTAAACGTAGCTGATAATACCGGTGCTAAAATTATTCAAGTTTTTAGAATTTTAGGAGGGACGAGAAGACGTTATGCGGAATTAGGCGACATTGTGGTTGCTTCTGTTAAAGTTGTTGAACCAAGAAGGGCAATTAAAAAAGGAGACATTGTAAAAGCATTAATAGTGAGACAAAGAAAGGTCTATAGGCGTCCTGATGGTAGCTATATTAGATTTGATGATAACGCTGCGGTTATTTTAGAAGATACGGAGCCAAAAGGAAGTAGAATTTTTGGCCCTATTGCTCGAGAAATAAAAGAGAAAGGTTTTGATAAAATAGCATCTTTGGCGCCTGAAGTTTTATAGAAATTTTAATTTTTAAAATTTAGCATTAAAATATGGCAATGAAGATAAGAAAAAATGATAATGTTCTGATTATGAAAGGTAAAGACAAATACAAATCTGGAAAAGTCCTTAAGGTTTTTCCAAAAGAAAACAAAATTATTGTTGAGGGTTTAAATTTGAGGAAAAAACATAGAAGACCGCGTAGAAGTGGCGAAAAGGGGCAAATTATTGAGTTTCCGGCCAAAATATCTTTGTCAAATGTTAAACTTATTTGTTCAAAATGTAATAAAGCAACGCGAGTTGGATTTAAAATTATAGAAGATAGTAAATTTAGGTATTGTAAAAAATGCAAGCAAGAAATATAGAAATCCAAAAATTATATTTTATTTTGTTCGAATATGACAACGATATCATTAATCCAAAAATATAAACAAATTGTTATCCCGGAAATGAAGAAAATTTTTAATTATAAAAATGATTTAGAGGTTCCAAAAATATTAAAAGTAGTAGTAAATTGCGGTATTGGTCCTTATCTAAATGATCCAAATGTTGTTGAAGAAATTAAAAAAATACTTTCCTTGATAACTGGTCAAAAACCAGTTGAAACTTTGGCCAGGAAATCAATTTCCTCATTTAAAATTAGGAAAAATCAGGTCGTAGGATTAAAAGTTACACTCCGAGGCAAAAAAATGTTTGATTTTTTAACAAGATTAATTTCAGTGGCTTTGCCAAGAACCAGAGATTTTAGGGGAATTACTGAAAAAAATTTTGATGAAAAAGGCAATTTAAATTTAGGCGTTAAAGAGCATATTGTTTTTCCAGAAGGTATTGTTGATTCCTTTAATAAAATTTTTGGTTTTGAAATTGCAGTCGTAACTAATAGTAAAAATAAAGAAGAATCAATACAATTATTTAAATTATTAGGATTTCCAATAAAAATTAAGTAAATTTAATTTATTGGATTGTAGAAATACTTATGGCTACTATAGCTTGGATAGCAAAAGCAAAAAAGAAACCAAAATATTCTACAAGAATTGTGAATAGATGTTTTAGGTGTGGTCGCAAACGAGGCTATATGAGAATATTTGGTTTATGTAGGATTTGTTTTAGAGAATTGGCGTCAAGAGGTGAAATACCGGGAATTAGAAAATCATCGTGGTAAATAATATATAAACATATTTGGATTGAGTTATTAAATTATTATTGGGAAAATATATGACCGATCCTATAGCCGATGCAATTATTAGAATAAAAAATGCTTCCCTTGCCTTTAAAGATAAGGTTATCCTTCCTTATTCCAAAATCATCTTTGCAATTGTTGCGCTTTTGGCAAAAGAAGGGCTGGTTGGTTTTATTAAAAAGAAAAGCAGAAAAGGCATTAAGTTTTTAGAAGTGGATTTAAAATACGAAAATGGTAAACCAGTTATTAATGGCGTAAAAAGAATTTCTAAACCAGGAAGAAGAATGTATATTGGCTATAGAAATATTAAATTGTCGAAACAAGGTTTTGGCAAATATATTATTTCGACTCCTCAAGGTCTAATGACAGACAAAGAAGCGAAGAAGAATAAAATTGGGGGAGAGATTTTGTTTGAAATTTGGTAAATTAATTTTTAGAGATAAATTTTTGAGATATAAATTTTGAAATTATGTCTAAAATAGGAAAACAACTAATAAATATACCCTCAAATGTTAATATTGAATTTAGCGAGAATATTATAAAAGTTAAAGGTCCTCAGGGAGAATTGTCTTTGAAAATTCCGCCAGTTATTGGAATTCAAAAAAAAGATAACCAGTTGATTATTAGTTTAAAATCAGGGGATAATATAAAAGATAATGTAGCAATATGGGGAACCACAAGATCATTAATCAATAATATGATAAAAGGCGCGGTGAATAAATTTGAAAAAAAATTAGAACTGGAGGGCGTTCGCTATAAGGCGCAATTACAAGGAAGGGATTT
>JBBIUM010000013.1:0-13286 GCA_037440245.1 Candidatus Yanofskyibacteriota bacterium
TAATTTTTCTTAAATTTTTATTAAAGACCGCAATGCCGGCGCTATCATAGCCACGATATTCCAATTTTTTAAGTCCGCTAATTAAAATGGGCAAGCTATTTTGTTTTCCAATATAGCCAATAATGCCACACATAAAACTAGAATTTGGAATTTGGGAAAAAATAATTAAAATTATTAAATTTTATATAACTATATTAATAAGTTTATTGGGCACAAAGATTATTTTTTTAATTGCGGATTTATCAGGGATGTACTTTTTTATATTTTCTTGTTTTAAAGCAAGTTCCAAAACTAAATCTTGCGTTATATTAATTGGAGCCAGAAGAGTATCTCTAGTTTTGCCATTTATTTGGATAACAAGGGTAAAATTTCCTTCTTGAATCAAGGATTTATTATATTTAGGCCATTGTTCAAGACAAATACTTTTTTTCTTCCCAAGTTTTTGCCATAATTCTTCACTAAGATGTGGGGCAAAAGGCGAAAGGATTTTTAAGAAATCTTCCCATATTTTTTGCGGCACTTCTTTTTGCGCATAACATTCATTAATAAAAATCATTAAAGCGGCAACGGCAGTATTAAATGACATAGTTTCTATATCCTCAGAAACTTTTTTAATTGTCTTATGAAGCAATTTTTCTAATTCTTTATTTTGACTTTTTTTGGATATTTTAATTTGACCAATTAACCAAATCTTGTTGTTAAATCTCTTGGCGCCTTCAATGCCTTTAGTGTCCCAAGGCGTTGCCTGGTCAAAAGGTCCCATAAACATTTGATAAAGGCGGTAAGTGTCAGCGCCGTATTGTTTGACAACATCGTCAGGATTGACAACATTGCCGCGAGATTTAGACATTTTTTCGCCATCAGCGCCTAAAATCATTCCATGCGATGTTCGTTTTTTATAAGGTTCTGGTGTCGGCACTGCTTTAATATCATATAAAAATTGGTTCCAAAATCTTGAATATAAAAGATGAAGGGTTGTGTGTTCCATGCCGCCATTATACCAATCTACTGGCATCCAATATTTCAATTTCTTATTGTCGGCTAATTGTTTTTTATTTTTGGGATCAATATAGCGCAAGAAATACCAGCTAGAACCAGCCCAGTTAGGCATTGTGTCTGTTTCTCTTTTAGCAGGGCCTTTGCATTTAGGGCATTTGCTATTTACCCACCAGTCAATTGCTGCCAACGGTGATTCGCCAGAGTCTGTTGGTTTATAATTTTTGACATTGGGAAGCTTAACCGGCAATTCTTTTTCAGGCACTGGCACCCAGCCACATTTTTCGCAATTTACCATTGGTATTGGTTCGCCCCAATAATGTTGACGCGAGAAAATCCAATCGCGAAGATGATATTGAATCATTCTTCCTCCTAAATTATTTTTTTCCAGCCATTCGGTCATTTTTTGACGGGCTTGTTTTGAGGTTAGCCCTGTAAATTCTCCGGAATTTACTAAAATACCATCTTCAGTAAAAGCTTGTTTTGATACATCTCCGCCTTTAATAGACTCTATAATTGGCAAATTATATTTTTTAGCAAAATCCCAATCCCGGATATCATGTGCTGGCACTGCCATTACTGCTCCAGTGCCATAATTGGCTAAAACATAATCAGCTATGAAAACCGGAATTTGTTTTTTGGTAAAAGGATTGATGGCTTTTACGCCTTTTAATTCAATACCTGTTTTTTCCTTATTTAATTCTGTTCTTTGGAGGTCTGATTTCTGTTTTGCTTCTTCTATATATTTTTCAACTTCTTCAAAATTAATAATGTTTGATTTTAAGTCGTTAATTATTTGATGTTCTGGCGCCACAACCATATAAGTGCAGCCAAAAATTGTATCAATTCTTGTAGTGAAAACTTCTAAAATTTTTTGCGAATCGGCAATTGGAAATTTAACAAGCGTTCCTTCTGATTTTCCTATCCAATTTCTTTGTTGGATCTTAATTTTTTCAAGATAATCAATATTTTCTAGTCCTTGGAGAAGTTTTTCTGCATATTTAGTAATGGCAAGCAACCATTGTTCTTTTTCTTTTTTTGTTGTTGGCGTGCCACAACGTTCGCATTTATTATTAATTACTTCTTCATTAGCTAAACCAATTTTGCAGGAGGGACACCAATTAATGGGAATTTTGCTTTTGTAGGCCAAGCCATGTTTAAAAAATTGGAGGAAAATCCATTGAGTCCATTTATAATAATCTGGATCTGAGGTATTGATTTCTCGTTTCCAATCAAAAGAAAAACCCAACGATTTAAGCTGTTTTCTAAATTTATTAGTATTTTTTTTAGTAACGATTTTAGGATGAATACCAGTTTTAATGGCATAATTTTCTGTTGGTAAACCAAAAGCGTCCCAACCAATAGGGAATAAAACATTATAACCCTCCATTCGGCGTTTGCGCGCGATGATATCCATTGCCGTATAACTTCTCGTATGGCCGACATGAAGACCATCACCAGAAGGGTAAGGGAATTCTATTAAACAATAGTATTTTGGCTTTTTAGAAAAGTCTTTGGCTTCAAATAATTTATGTTTTTCCCAATATTTTTGCCATTTTTTTTCTATTTTTGAAAAATTATATTTCATAAGAAGAATATTTTTTATTTAAGCATAAAAAAAGAGATTTTTCAATGATGGGTTAGAAGGGCTTGATGGCGTAGTTGGCAGATTACACCCTCAAGTAGGACACTTAGGGATCTTTATTCTCTTTAATAATAACAAGAATTCTTTAAAGTTTTGAATTGATTATTTTCTAACATTACCTCTAAAGTGGTTTTGTATCCCAAATATTTTCTTGGTCTATTTTAAAGTTTTTTCTCAACCTCTTTTATATACTCATCCCTCAATTTTGAGATATCTGTTCTTTTAGGCATATATTGCCTAATAAGTTTATTAGTATTTTCTACTCTTCCCTTTTTCCAGGCATGATAGGGATGGCAAAAGTAAATTGGACAACCTATCTTTTTGTCTTTATATCTTAAACATCTCTCTAAATTCCTACCATAAACACTATAGATAAATTTGTAGATTACTCTCTGGCTGGCAGAGGTGATATTGGTATCAACATTTTTTAGCCTTCCAGCTATTTGTTCTGGAAACCAATCTTCTCTTAATTTTTTTAATATATTCTCTGAGTTGACTATTTTGAACAATCTTCATTCCCTGATAGTTGGAATATTTTCTCTTAACAAAGGCTTTATGATCGGCTTTATAAGGATCGTATTTTCCTTTAACACTATTTTATTTAATTTCTTTTGAGATAGTGTTTGAGCTTACTTTTAGAGCTTTGGCAATATCTCTATAGGAATAACCTTTATTAAGCACAATGGTTATTTCCAATCTTTCTGTTTTTTAATGTGGGTGTATTTGTTTTTCATATGGCGATATTATACATTGCCAAGTGTCCTACTTCAAAGGTTAATTTTTTAGAGTTAAGGCCAGATAGATAAGTTTAGTAAATCCAATAGGCTTCATAGGTCCGATAAGTGGATAGATCTAATAGATTTAAGAGGCCTAAGAGGTCGGATAGGGCAGTGAAGGTATTTTTACAAAGAGGTTTGAATTTGATAAAATTTAAAATAATAAATTAAACTTATGGCTAACATTCATTTTATAGGTATCGGCGGGATTGGAATGAGCGCTTTGGCGCAATATTTTCTGTCTCAAAAAAATCGTGTTTCTGGTTCTGATATTAAAAGATCGGAAATAACGGATTTTTTGAAGAAAAAAGGCATAACAATTAGGATAGGGCATAAGGAATCAAATTTAAGAAAAAAAACAGATTTAGTGATTTACTCAAATGCGGTTGATTTAGACAATAATCCTGAAATTATTAAAGCCAGGAAGTTGGGTATTAAAATTTTAAGTTACGCTGAAGCCTTGGGAGAATTAACTCAAAAATTTTTTACTATTGCTGTTTCCGGCGCCCATGGCAAATCAACAACTGTTTCCATGCTTGGTTTGGCAATGATAGAGGCCGGTTTAAGTCCAATTTTAATTTTAGGAACAAAACTGGCTAAATTAGGCAATAATAATTTTCATTTAGGCAGAAGTAAATTTTTAGTAATTGAAGCTGATGAATATAAATTTGCATTTTTAAATTATTTCCCCAATATTTTAATTGTAACCAATATAGATAAAGAACATTTGGATATATACAAAGATTTAAAAGAAATTATAAAAGTGTTTGGCAAATATTTTAATAATGTGAAACTTGGAGGTTTTTTATTAATAAATAAAAATGATAATAATAGCATTGCCGCGCTTAAGCACTTTAAAAAAAAATTTAAAAGAAAAGATGTTAAAATTTTATATTATGATAAGGCGGATTTAGATTTGAAAATTCCTGGAGATTTTAATAAATCAAACGCTGCCGCTGTGTTGCTGGCTGCTAAAATTTTAAAAATCAAAAAATCTATTGTTAAACATTCTTTAGAAAATTACAAAGGGGCCTGGCGAAGAATGGAGGTTTTAAAGAAAGATAAAGATAAAATTTTTATATCTGATTACGCTCATCACCCAACAGAAATTAAAATGACAATAAAAGCTCTGAAAGAATTTTATAAAGATAAAAAAATTATAATAGTTTTTCAAGCTCATCAATTACAGAGATTAAATTTGCTTTTCAATGATTTTATAAAAGCTTTTAATGCCGCCGATAGCCTAATATTAATGCCTATTTTTAAAGTCGCTGGCAGGGAATCGGGAGAATTTAAAAAGGATGTTAAAGATTTATTTTTAGCATTAAAGCGTTATTCAGTATTTAGGAAAAAACCGCTTTATTATGTAAAAAAAATAAAAGAAGTGTTTAAGATTTTGAATTTAAACGATTATAAAAATCAGTCTTTGGTAGTTGTTTTTATGGGCGCTGGCGATATTGATGAGAAAATTAGAAACTATCTAAAGATTTATCAATAATATTAAAGAAACTTTTGGCATTTTCTGTAGTAATTTTGGCGATTTCTTCAAGTGTTTTATTTTTTATTTTAGCAATTTTAGAAGCAACATATTTTACATAAATAGGCTTGTTGCGTTGGCCGCGAAAAGGTTCTGGAGCCAAAAACGGCGCATCGGTTTCAATCATTATTTTTTCTAGGGGAATATTTTTAATAACATTATCATATTGGGTGGTAAAAGTAATGATACCAGTAAAAGAAAAAAAACAATTTAATTTTAAATATTGTTCAGCTTCTTTTAAAGAGCCAGTAAAACAATGCAGAACTAATTTTAAATTACGGTATTGTTTTAAAATATCAATCATATCTTGATGGGCATCGCGGCAATGGATAATTACTGGTTTGTTAACTTTGGCTGCTAATTCAAGCTGATTTAAAAATAATTTTTTTTGGAAATTTTTATCTAAATCTTTTTTAAAATGATGATAATCTAAGCCGCATTCTCCAATGGCGACGACTTTTTCATTTGTTGCTAATTTTTCAATTTTTTCTAAATCATTAATGTTGGGATTGTCGGTGGGATGAATTCCTACTGAAGCAAAAATTCCTCCGCGGTATTTTTGGGTTATTTCAACAGCTTTTTTGCTGGATTCAAAATCGCTGCCGACAATATTTAAAAATATCCCGATTTCCCGGGATTCTTTTATTAGACTATCTAAATCTTGGTCAAAATCTTTGAAATTTAAATGGCAATGACTGTCAAATAAAATCATAAAATTAAATCATTATATAAAAAATTTTTTAAATCCTTTTAAAAAGAGGCGAAGGCGAAGTATCATTGGAGATTTTAATTTTATCCCATTTTTTACTATCAGGAGATAAATTTAATTTATTGAATAATTTATCCGATGTTCCGGGTAAAAATGGTTTAATGAGTTTAGCGATATTTAAAATGGCAAATAAAAGATTAGACAAAATTTTATTAAGTTCTTTGCCTTTTTTATTCCAAGGCGCCGTAGAATCAATATATTGATTGGCAAAATCTATTAACTCCCATAAATTATTTAATGCCTCGTTAAATTTAAAAATGTCCATATTATTTTTTATTCTTTGGGAAACTTCAGTAATTTTTTTCTTAAAATCTTTATTTTCTTTAATTGTTTCTTTGCCAGATTTCTTTACTAAAGCCAAGACACGACTTACTAAATTGCCTAAACCATTTGCTAAATCGCCATTATAGCGATTTACAAATTCTTCAATTGTAAATTCTCCGTCATCATAAGCTGGAACTTCTTTTAATAGATAAAATCGCAAAGAGTCAATTCCATAATTTTTGGCTATTTCAAGAGGGTCAACGATATTGCCTAAAGTTTTAGACATTTTTTCTCCGCCAGTTGTAACAAAACCATGAGCAAAAATTTCAGTTGGTAGTCGTAAACCAGCAGATAAAAGCATTGCTGGCCAATAAATAGCGTGAAATCTTAAAATATCCTTGCCAATAATGTGGACTATTCTATCACCATTTTCCCAATATTTTTTATATAATTCGCCATTTTCGGCAAAATCAAGACCAGTTATATAATTTGACAAAGCATCAAACCAAACATACATTATTTGAGTATTGTCGCTTGGGACAGGAACGCCCCAATTTTTTGCTCTTTCTTGGGACCTAGAAATACTGAAATCTTCTAATCCTTGTTTAATAAAGCCAAGCATTTCATTTTTTCTTTTTTCCGGAATAATTTTAATAGCGTCTTCAGATATTAATTCATATAATTGTTCTTGATAATTTGAAAGTTTAAAAAAATAATTTTCTTCTTCAACGACTTCAGGTTTTGTTTTGTGGTCAGGGCAGAGACCATTGCTAAGATTTGATTCCAAATAAAAACTTTCACAGCCTATACAATAAAGTCCCCGATACCGTTTTTTATAAATATCTTTTTTGCACAAATTCCAGAGTTTTTGAGCGCCTTTAATATGGCGCGGTTCCGTTGTTCTAATAAAGCCATCAAAATCTATATTGAGTTTTTGCCTTAAATTTTTAAAAATTTCCGCATTTCTATCGGCAAGTTGCTTTGGCGCCATATTTTCTTTTTCCGCTATCTTTACAGTTTTTAAACTATTCTCGTCAGTGCCTGTTAAAAAAAATACATCGTTGTTATTTTGCCGTTGGTAGCGAGCAAAAGCGTCGGCTTCTATCAATTCTAAAGCATGGCCGAGATGAGGTGGCGCGTTTACATAAGGTATTGCGGTTGTCACTAGAATTTTTGCCATAATAATTTTATAACGCAATTAAATTAAGGGATTTAGGAGTTAATATTAGAATTTTAATATTATGCTCTTGATGATTGGGCTTCAAGATAATCGCTTTCTTTAGCTGTTATTCAAGGATTTATAGAATTAAGAGAAGCGATAAGTCCGATTGGTCTACGAGGTCGAATAAGTTCAATTGCTCAGATTGGCCAGATTGCTCCGCGATAAGTCTGAAGGTTTGAGAGGTCAGGGGTTTGCAATGATGACAAATTCTCCTTTTATTTTATCATTCTTAATTTTTTCAATCAACTGATTAATGTTGCCATAGTAGGTTGATTCAAATTGTTTAGTCAGTTCCCGACCAACAAATATTTCAAGGTGGTTATTTAACGATTGTAGTTTGAGAAGCGTTCTAATTATTCTATATGGCGATTCAAAAAATATAACCGGATAGTTAGCCGTGGCAATCATTTTTAGTAATGTTTCTCTGCCTTTTTTTCTTGGTAAAAATCCTAAAAATATAAATTGATTCATTGGAAAGCCGCAAATGCTTGCTGCAGCCATGGCTGCTGAAGGGCCCGGAATAGGAATGATTTTTAAATTTGGCATCTCCTCTCTTAAAAATCTTATTAATTCATTGCCAGGATCGGAAATTCCAGGGGTGCCGGCTTCGGAAACTAACGCTAATGTTTTGCCTGAATCCAAAAGATTTAAGATTTCCTTGAATTTTTTTAATTTTGAATGTTGATGGTAGCTTAAAAGCGGTTTATTAATTTGATAATGGTTTAAAAGTATTTTTGTTTTTCTGGTATCTTCGCATAAAATAAAATCAGCGCTTTTTAAAATTTCGAGCGCTCTAATTGTTATATCTTTTAAATTGCCTATTGGAGTTGCCACTATATAAAGCATATGTTTAAAACTAGGGTATAAAATTTTAAGTGTGTTAGTTAAGCAATTTGAAAAAATGATTAAATAATAAAATCCAAATTAGACCAAATTTAAGTCAAAACGCAAACCAGAAAATTCAAAATATAAAAGCCAAAAATTAAAATAAATTCCTTTAAGAAATTTAGAGAGTTGAAGGGAACCAGCTGCAGTTTTCGGACGGAAAACTTATTGTAATTTAAACATCTTTTGCTTCTTTAGAGCATGAAAAATTAAAATGTAAAAAGATTTATTTTTAATTTTTTCTGTTTCCTTTTTGGATTGTTAGGATAATAAATATAAGAGAACCAAGAGCAACAGCAATCATATCAGTCATAGTGTCAAAATTATCTATTTGAGCTCGAAAAGGAATGTTCATTGGTTCATTTATAAATTTATCTATTAAAAATTCAAAAATTTCCCAAAAAAATCCAATACTTATCGTACCAAAAAATATAAACCCTTTTCTAAACCAAGAAATTGATTTGTCTGGCGAGGCCAAGCTTTTTATTGGAATAAAATATTTATTCACAAAGGCCCAAATAAAAAAAGAAACGAGAAAGCCGGCAATAAAATGTTCTATCTTATCGATTTTATAAAGAAGCTGAAAATTAAATAGAGTAATAGTAAGATGAAGGAGAAGAAAAATAAGCCCGCTTAACAAGGAAATAAAAACCATAAAGTTAAAATAAAATTAAGATTAAGGTTTTTAGAATCTTTAAACAAATTTTGGCTGAACTTCTTTAGACCGTTCCCAAATCCATCTCTATTTTATCATTTTCTCTTTTTAAGTAATCATTAATAGCTTCAACTATAACTCCTGCCATAGGAACGGCTATAATAAGGCCTAGAATACCAAAGAGTTTTGCGCCTATTAATAAAGATACTATAATTAGGATGGGATTTAAGCCAATGGCTTTTGCCATAATAACTGGAACCAGAAAATGATTTTCTAACTGTTGGACAATAATATAAAGCACAATGACCCAAAGTCCAAGTATTGGATTTTGGAAAAGCGCCAGCATAACCGCGGGAACAGCCGACATTATAGGGCCGATATAGGGAATAATTTCAAGGATACCGGCAATAAGCGCTAATAGAAAAGCGAATTTTATCCCTAAGATTTTAAGACCTATAAATGTTAAAATGCCCACTGCTAAACAAAGTATAATTTGCCCTCGAAGCCAATTGCTCATCTTGTTTTGAGATCTGAGCCAAAGGTTCAAGATATAGTTTTCCCATTTTTTAGGGAAAATAGCTTTAATAAAATTTTCAATGCCATTCTTTTGAACCGAAAGATAAAAAGATATAATGACAATAGAAAGCGCTGAGGCGGCACCACCTAATAGATAAGATGTGGTTTGGATAAATGAAGAAGCCGCTTGTTTTAAAAGATTGGCTATTGAGAGAATGTAATTCTGGAATCTATTAATAATATCAAAATATTTTATTGATTGAGTTTCTAGAGTTTTTAAATTGGCAAAAAATTTTTCTATAACATCGGGGAATTCTTGATTTAATAATTGTAAGTCTATTATTGCCGAAGGAATAATCTGATAGATAATAAACGCTAAAATGCCAAAAATAACGAGGTAAACTATTAAAGTTCCAATTACTCTTGGAATTTTATAGTTTTCTAAAAAATCTACAGGGCCTTTTATTGTCGAAGCCAACACAATGGCAAAAAATAAGATAATAAAAATATCTCTTATTAAATAAATAATTATTGCTAGAGACACAAATAAAATTACTTTTATTATTGTTTTAGTTGGTATTTCTAGATGGATTGCTTCATTCATAATTTATATTTTATAATGATAGGATTTTAAAATTTTAGTGAATATTTTTTCTTCTTTAAAAGGCCCGATAATAGCAAGATTTAATTTTTTGGGGTTAAATACTTCGCGAGCCGTTTTTATTATATCATCTTTAGTGATTTTTTCAATTTTTTTAATAGTTTCTTTGGGGGTTATAATTTTATTTAAAATAAGTTCTTGGCTAGTATAAAAATTAGCTAAATTAAAAGAGTCTTCAAGATGAAGAATTAATGTGCCTTTAATAAATTCCTTAGCTTTTGAAATTTCTTCCTCTCTTAAATTTTTTTCCAAAGAAAAAGTAAATTCGTTCAAGATTGTTTGGATTGCTTTTTCGGCAAGATTAATATTTAAACCGGCATTGACTGAAAAATGTCCATGGTCGCTGTAAAAATCCGTAGAAGAACTAATATAATATGCTGCCCCCATTTCTTCTCTAATTTTTTGCCAAAGCCGAGAACTCATATTACCACCCAATATAGTTGATAAAAGAGCTAACGTTCTTTTCTTCTCATTAAAGATATTATAGGCCTTGAATCCTAAATAAATGTGCGCCTGATCTGTTTCTTTATAATGCAAAATAATTTGGGGTTTATTTTGTTTTTCTTTAGTTTTAGTTTTGCTTTTAGGCTTAAATTTTTTAATTGAGCCAAAAAAATGTTTAATTTTTGTTTTAGCATCGTCAATATTAAAATTGCCGGCAACACAAACTATCGTGTTTAAGGCGCTGTAATGATTATTAATATAATCAAGGAAATCATTTTTTACAAATCTTACTATATTGTCTTTGGTGCCGGCAATATTCCAGCCAGCTGGTTGGTCGCCATATAAAAGGCTTTCAAATAAAATATTAGCATAATGTTGAGGAAGGTCATTGTACATATTAATTTCTTCTATAATAACTTTTTTTTCGTTTTCAATTTCTTGTTCGTCAAAAAGCGAATTTTGGTAAATGTCTGATATAATGTCCAGTGCTTTTTCGAAATGGTCTTTGTAAATTTGAATATAATAACCAGTATATTCTTTTGAGGTAAAAGCGTTAGTTAGGCCTCCTACCCCTTCAATGGCTTGGCTTATTTCTAAAGGACTTGGTCTTTTTTTCGTGCCTTTAAAAAGCATATGTTCAAGGAAATGAGAAATGCCGTTATTTTTTTTATTTTCATAAAGAGAGCCGGTTTTTATCATAGTTAAAAGAGTAACCGACTCAGCATCGTTTTTAGGCAATAAAATTATTCTCAAGCCATTATTTAGCTTGGCCAGTATATACTTGTTCATAATAAATAAAAATTAAGATAGTTAAATTTTTATTTTAAAAAATATTTATTGCAATTTCTTAGAGAAATAATTTTTAAGTTCTTCTATTTTAATTCTTTCTTGTTTCATGGTATCACGGTCGCGGACAGTGACATCATTTTTTTCCAGACTTTCAAAATCAACCGTAACACACCAAGGTGTGCCAATTTCATCTTGGGCATAATATCTTTTACCAATATTGCCTCTATCGTCCCAAGCAACCATAAAGTCGTTTTTAAGGTCGTTATAAATTTTTCGTGCCAATTCGACAAGACGTGGTTTATTCGCCAGTAATGGGAATACCGCAACTTTATAAGGGGCTATTTTAGGATTTAATTTTAGATAGACTCTTTTATTTTCTTCTGTGTAGCCATCAATAAGCAAAAATAGAAAAGTTCTATCAACGCCGGCAGACGTTTCAATATCCCATGGCAAATAGTGATTTCCATCTTCGTCAATATATTCCATATTTTGTCCGGAAAATTCTTTTTAAATCCCAGTCGCCTCTGTGGTGTATGCCCATAAGTTCAACCCAGCCCATTGGACTATTATATTCAATATCTGTAGCTGCATGAGCGTAATGGGCAAGTTCATCTTTAGTATGGTCCCTAAATCTTAGATTTTCTTTTTTAATGCCAATTTTTAGATACCAGTCCATTCTATTTTGTTTCCAATAATTGAACCATTTTTCTCCCTCTTTTTTATCGGGCTTGATATAAAATTGGACTTCCATTTGTTCAAATTCTCTTGAGCGGAAAAGAAAATTTCCTGGTGTAATTTCGTTACGAAATGCTTTGCCTATTTGGGCAATACCAAAAGGTATTTTAACGCGAGTCGATTGTAAAACATTTTTAAAATTAACTTGAACGCCATTCGTTATTTCGCCACGTAAAAAAATTTCGGATTGTTCGCCTTCAATAACGCCTAAATATGCCTTGACTAACAAGTTAAAGTTTTTGGGTTCAGTCCATTCAACTTTTTCATTATGATGTTTTTCTTCATGATTTTTAATATCCTCGGTTTTATCAGCCCTAAATCTTTCATGGCATATTTTGCATTCAACCAAAGGGTCAGAAAAGAAATCAATATGACCAGAGGCTTTCCAGGCTTTTGGATTCATCATTATTGCTGCGTCAATACCTATTATATCGTCTCTTAATTGAACTATCTCTTTCCACCAGATATCTTTGATATTTTTTTTAAGTAAGCAGCCTACCGGTCCATAATCCCAGGTGCCGGCTAATCCGCCATAGATTTCAGAACCAGGAAAAACAAAACCGCGTCTTTTACAAAGACCGACTACTTTATCCATTAAGTTTTCTTTTAAATTCATAGAAATATAAGATGGAATTACAAAGATAATAAATATGAACCAATTTGGCAAGGGCTAAAATCTAAAAATTCAAAATTCAAAGTTTAAAAATAATAAAATCAAAATTATTGCAAAATCCAAACTAAATAAAACCCAAAACTCAAAGCGCAAATTTTAAACATTGAATTTTAATATTGTTTAGAATTTAGGATTTTGGATTTAAAATTTACATCAATTGTAGTTTTGCGCTTTGAGCTTTGCGTTTTTAAGTTATAATTCAGTGGCAATTAAAAAAATTATAAATTTTAATCTTTCATTTTTTGTATTTTTGGATTTTTTGGTTTAAGTTTTGAGTTTTGTTTGGTATAAATTTTAAATAAGAGGCCTTAATTATTCCACTATTGAATTGAGATAACAATCTTTACAACTTTAGCTTTTATTATTGATTATTGCACTTTGCCACCATGAGTTGGGTCATGTGGCAGTTGGCTATTAATTGATTTATCTTGAACGACTACTGGTAAATTAACAAAAATTTCGTTAGCTGTCAATTCACTATTATTTAAAATTGTTTTATAAGCGTCGACTTCAACAATACTTGGAGTAACTGCGACTTGAAAAATAGCTTCAACTACTTGTCTGTAAAAGCCACTACCAGCTGGTACTTTATTAATTTTCCAAACAACCTCGTTTGTTTGATTATTAAAACTTATTTCGCCTATTGTCAAACTGGTTTTGTTAGTAAATCTAACACCCAAGGGCAATATGGTTTTGACTTGGACATTTTCTATATCATT